>CACXFK010000168.1 GCA_902766945.1 uncultured Lachnospiraceae bacterium
CGGATCGCAGAATTGCACATTGGAAAGCAGCTTCGCTGCTGTGCAATTCGCGCACGATTCCTCTTCGAGAATCGTGATTTACAACGGATGGCGCCGCCATCCGGCACAAATCGGATTCGTTTATGCATGGCGCATAAATGGAAATAATTTCTATTCATCATGAACAGGAGGTAAGAAGAATGAAAAAGCGTATGGCAAAGGTTCTGGCGGTGGCTTTGTCGGTCTCCATGCTGGCGGCCCCGGCTATGGGCACAACCGTAATGGCGGAAGAGGCCGGTGAGACGATCAAGATCGGTACGCTCTATCCGCTGACCGGCGACGTGGCCGCGATCGGACAGAACATCATGAGAGGCGTCGAGTTCGCTGTCAACGAGATCAATGAAAAGGGCGGCGTGAACGGCAGCATGATCGAGATCGTTCAGGGCGATACACAGGGCGACACCAAGACGGCTATGACAGAGGCCGAGCGTCTTATCACACAGGAAAATGTGTGTGCACTTCTTGGCTGCTATCAGAGTGGCGTCACGGAAGTCGTGGCTCCGGTCGCAGAGCAGTATGAAATCCCGCTTGTATCCGCCATTTCCACAGCGGATAAGCTGACGACAACCGGTTATCAGTATTTCTACAGACTGGCTCCGACAAACAGCTTCTTCCTCCGCGACATGATCCAGTTCCTTGCGGACGCGAGCGAAGCCTATGACGAGATCGACATCAAGAGCATCGCGGTTTGCGCGGACAACACGCTGCTCGGCCAGGAAACGGCTGAATGGGCGAAGTTCTTTGCGGAACAGCTCGGCATCGAGTATCTCGGCGAAGTCCTTTACACTAAGGGCGCTGCGGACCTGACATCCGAAGTTCTTCAGCTCAAGGACCTCAATCCGGACGCACTCGTCGTGGACAACTACATCTCCGACGGCATCCTTCTCACCAAGACTATGGCTGAGCAGGGTTACAAGCCCGGCATCATGATCGGCAAGGCAACAGCTTACATCGACCCGACCTTCATCCCGGCAGTCGGCGGTCTCGGCAACGGCATCATCACGGCAGCTGAGTTCAACCCCGGCGCAAAGGGCAAAGAGATCTCCGACGCGTTCGAAGCTGAGTACGGCGTTGCGATGAATGGCCACTCCGCTGAGTCCTATACAGCTGTCTGGCTGCTGAAGACGGCGATCGAGCAGGCCGGCTCCACAGACCGTGCGGCGATCAAGGCGGCTCTCGATGAGATCAACATCGACGGCTCCTTCCCGGGCGGCAGTGAGATCATCCTTCCGTATGATCACATCGCGTTCAGCAACCTCGAAATGAACGGCACACAGCATGTTCACACGAACTCCGAAGCGACTCTGACGATCATCCAGATCCAGGACGGTGTCTACAAGACCATCTGGCCGTTCGAGATCAAGGAAGCAGAAGTTCAGTACCCGGCTGCTTTCCAGTAAATTTAACATCGCTCAGCTTGAATAAGTGAGTTCTGGCCGCTCCTTTCATACTATATGATAAGCCGAAAGGAGCGGCATTTTTCCTATAGATCAGCATCTTGAAGCAAGCTGTGACTTGTGTTAATCTACTTATATTATTAAGAAAATTTACGCAATTGATTCGGGCACACAGGTCAGGGTGCAAACAGGAAAAAGGGGGCAGCCAAGATGGCAGATGGGGATCATATCAAATACAGTATATCTGAAGTGGCGCAAATGGCGGGCGTTTCGCCGTCAACCGTTTCAAGGGCTTTGAACGGGAAAAAAGGAGTCGGAAACGAACAGCGCGAAAAGATCATCCGCCTGGCCGAGAAGCTCGGGTATCAGCCGAATTCGCTTCTGCACAGTCACGGCGCCGCTGTCCGGAAAGGGCTGATCGCCCTGATCGTGGGCGACATCCGGAATCCCTTCTATACCGACCTGGAATACCGGATCCAGAGAATCCTGAGCGCGAACGGCGACTACATGGTGGTTGTGTTCAATACGGAATATGCGGTCGACCGGGAACTGGCGATCCTGAAGATGGCCGAAAGAAGCGGATTTTCGGGCATCATTATGGTGACGGCCCAGTCGGAGGAACTGCAGGAGGCGCTGGCGGGGAGCAGTATGCCGAAAGTGCTCGTCAACCGCATCCTTCCGTCATACAGAGGAGACTCCGTTCTGACCGACAATTTCCAGGCGGGGTATCTGGCCGCCATGCACCTGATCGACCTGTCCCACAAGAACATCGGATACGTGCGCGGGCCGCTTATTTCGTCCGCGTCCTTCCAGCGTTTTGAGGGCTTCCAGCAGGCCCTTTCAAACTTCGGCCTTTCAATCAGGGAAGAAAATATCTTTGACTGTGACCTGATGTTTGAGAGCGGCAGGAGATGCGGGGAAGAATTTCTTGCGAGAGACTATAAAGACAGGCCGACCGCCATGGTCGTCGGAAATGACAGCGCCGCGCTCGGCTTTATTGACGCCTGCCGCAAGGCAGGGGTGTCGATCCCGGAGGAGCTGTCGGTCATCAGCTTTGATGATATCGTGTATTCGTCGATCGAGGGCATCAATCTCACGACCGTCAGCCAGCATGTCGAGGAGATGAGCCGGGAGACAGCCAGGCTGCTTCTGAGACAGCTGGAAGGAAATGCCGTCAAACCTGAAAGGATCATCATCTCCCCGGAGCTGATCGTCCGCGGCACCACGGCAGCACCGGCGAGTACCTGGCAGGCACATGAGATTCCGAAAACGGACAGAAGATCTGTATGACAGCAGGCCGCTTTTAAGGCGAGCCGGAATAAGGAGAATACGATGCGATACAATCGCTTTGGAAAAACCGAGATGAAGGTCTCGGCGATGACGCTCGGCACATGGGGCATGGGCGGCGTCGGCTGGGACCGCTACGATGACGAAACGAAGGCAGACGCCATAAAGGCCGCGCTCGAATGCGGCATCAATTTTTTCGACACGGCACCGGCTTATAACAGCGGGGCAGCCGAGCGTTTTCTCGGAAAGACGCTGAAGGATCTCGGCGCAAGAGATGAGATCCTGATCGCGACAAAGTGCGGCACGTTCTTTGTGGACGGTATGGTGTACCGCAGGGACTGCCGCTATGAGTCGATCCGGAACCAGTGCGAAGAGTCTCTTAAAAATCTGCAGACGGATCATGTGGATCTGATGCTGATTCACTGGCCGGATCTGAATGTCCCGTTTGAGGAGACCATGGACGCGCTGAACACCCTGAAGAAAGAGGGCAAGATCCTGCATATCGGCGTTTCCAACTTCTCGGTCGCTCAGATGAAAGAGGCCGGGCAGTTCGGAGAGATCGATGCGTATCAGCCCCAGTATTCCATGGTAAACCGCGATTCCGAAGAGATCATCCGGTGGGCGTACGAGCAGGATATGGGCATCATGACGTACGGTTCCCTCGGCGGCGGGATCCTGACCGGCGCACACAGGGTACAGAAGGAGTTCGCAGCCGTCGACAGCCGGAACCGCTTCTATAAACATTTCCATGAGCCCATGTTCTCCAGAATCATGAAACTTCTGAAGGTCATGGACGGCGTGTCCGGAGAGGAGGGCGGAAAAGCCCTGTCCCAGATCGCGCTCAACTGGTCTTCCCAGAAGGAATTTGTCTCGACCTGCATCGTCGGCGCGCAGACAAGGGAGAAAGTGTGTGAAAATGCAGCGGCATTTGACTGGTCGCTGACGGAGGACGAGATCCGCCTTCTCGACGAGGCCGTGGATGCGCTTTACGCATAACCAGTCATCAACCATCCCGGCATTTCCGGTTATGCAAAAGAGAGAATCTGGAAGAGAAACTAAGTTCCTTTGTACACAGGCAAGGGGGCATGTCGATTCCCGCAGGAGTCGGCATGCCCCCTTTTTTCAACGGCCTTAAAGGACGTTTCCGCCAGCATCGGGGATGGGAAGATTTTTGATTATTTATAGAATTTTTAGTAAAAAGCGGGATAAAAAACATCCGTCGTTCACGGATTCGAAATAAATTCGTGTATAATATGTGATGAAGGCATCCCGTGTATCAGGGAGAAAAGCCTTTCTTAAAATTGGTTTTGAGAAACAGAAAGTAAGAAAGAGGAGGTCAATCATGCGTAAATGGAGAGCGAAGAAACTGACCGGTATTCTTGCGGCCGTCAGTATGATGGCCGCGGCGATGACATCCCAGAGCGTTATGGCTGACGCAGAGAAGGTTGTGACACTCGGCGTGGACCTGTCTGAAGAGGACCAGAACAAGATCCTCAAGTATTTCGGTGTGCTCGGGCAGGATATCAGGACGATCTATGTCAACAACCAGGATGAGCGGGATCTCTTGAGTTCCTACATTCCGCTGTCCGTGATCGGTTCAAGAACACTGAGCTGCGCCTATGTCAAGCCGACAAATTCAGGCGGTATCCAGGTGAAAACCGCCAATCTGAACTGGGTTACGTCCAACATGATCGCATCGGCGCTTTCGACGTCAGGCGTGAAGAACTGCGAAGTGATCGCGGCCTGCCCGAGGGAAGTGTCCGGTACCGGCGCGCTGACCGGCGTTTTGAAGGCCTATGAGTTTGCGGCCAGCTCCGCGCTCAGCCCTGCGAAGAAGCAGGTGGCGGCACAGGAGATCGCAACCGTCAGTAATGTCGCGGATCTGGTCGGCCAGACAGAGGCGACGCAGATCGTAAATGAGATCAAGATCCAGATCATCGAGGAAGAGGTCGAGGCGGATGACACGGAGAGAATCCAGGAGATCGTGGATATCGCCGTCGACAACGCCGTTGCCGAGATGCAGGTCGCGCTTGATGAAGTGACGGACCTGGTCAGCGGCATGACCGGACGCGAGGCTCTCGAGGCTCTTGCGGAGAGCATCGCCGAGCAGAAATATGACTATGACGATGTGAAGGAGACTCTGGAGAGAGTCGAGAAAAATGTCGAGGAGCTGAAGGAAAAAGAAAACGGCGGCGTGAACGTGAATGTCAACGTTGACAATCAGGCGGCCGGCGGTTCTTCCAGCGCGGAAGGCGGGAACGCGAGTGCGGCAGGAGGCAGCTCCGAGGCGGCCGGCGGTTCTTCCGAAGCGGCGGGAGGAAACGCTGATGTGACCGGAGCCAATGCCGAAGCGGCCGGCGGTTCTTCCGAAGCAGCCGGCGGCTCCTCCGAGGCGGCCGGCGGATCCTCCGAAGCGGACGCAAGTGACGTGACGGGCGCAAGCGAGCTTTCGGAAGACAGCATCCTGCTTAATACAGACGACTCCGCCCTCGGCGATGACGTGATCATGGATGCGACCACGGAAGAAGCCGTTCAGCCGGTTGAGGAAGCGGCCGAAGTGAGCGAGCCCGCAGAGGAGACGGCCGAAGTGAGCGAGCCCGCAGAGGAGACGGCTCCGGTTCAGGAACCGGCTCCCGCAGAAGGCGGAAACGATGACGATCTCTTTGACATCACGACGACGGATGAGGGATCCTTTGATGAAAACGCAGATCCGGTTGCTGCGGACGCAAATGTTTCCGGCGAACAGATTGATGAAGAACCGACGGATCTGCAGTCAGCTGATGAAGGCCGGACGGACGAGCAGCTCTTTGACGAAGGCCTGACCGATGAAACGGTCTACGAAGAGCCGGTCGGCGAAAGCCAGACGGATGAGCAGCCGGCAGACGAAGGCCAGACGGACGAGCAGGTCTTTGACGAAGGCCAGACGGACGAGCAGGTCTTTGATGAAGGGCAGACGGACGAACAGCTCTTTGACGAAGGGCAGA
>CACXFK010000169.1 GCA_902766945.1 uncultured Lachnospiraceae bacterium
ACGGTTCTGACCGCGATCTTCTGCTGTGTGCTCTGGGGCAGCGCGGCCCCGGCGATCAAGATCGCCTACAATCTGTTTCAGATCGGACCGGATGATACCGGTTCCCGCATCCTGCTGGCCGGGGCCCGGTTTACGCTTGCCGGCCTCATGACCATCGCCTTCGCGATGATCCGGTCGCGCTCTTTAGTCCTGCCGAAGCGGAGTTCGCTGAAGTACATCGCGATCCTCGGGCTCGTCCAGACGGTCGGCCAGTATTACTTTTTCTTCATGGCGCTTGCCAATACGAGCAGCGTGCGGTGTACGATCATCAACGCCGCCAACAATTTCTTTACGATCCTTCTGGCGGCTCTCGTGTTCCGCCTCGAGAAAATGACGATCCGGAAGATCGCGGGCTGTGCGGTCGGATTTGCGGGGATCCTCCTGATCCTCGGCGGAATCAGCTCGTTCCTTCAGGATGGCGGTTTTTCCTTTGCGGGAGAAGGCGCGGTTCTGCTCGCCGCGATGTTTTACGCTCTGTCCGGGTGCCTCATCAAGATTTATTCGGCCTATGAAGACCCGGTTGTGCTGAGCGGCTATCAGTTTGTGTTCGGCGGGCTCATCCTGATCCTGATCGGGGCCGTAATGGGCGGGAGGCTGCATTTTACAAGCAGTGCCTGCATTTTCAACCTGTTGTACATGGGCTTTGTCTCCGCAGGGGCGTATACGTTTTGGGGCATCCTGCTGAAGTATAATCCCGTAAGCCGGGTTTCGATCCTCGGTTTCGTCAACCCGGTCATGGGCGTCCTGTTATCGGCGCTGCTGCTGGGTGAAAATCAGGAGGCATTTTCCCTGAACGGGCTCGCGGCCCTCGCGCTGGTTTCGCTCGGCATCATGATCGTCAATTCGGGAAAGAATCATGAAGCGGTCTCTTAAGAGGCCGCTTTTTCTATGGGCACCGGGAAGCGGCGTGCCGCATACTTATGCAAAATGCACGAGCCGCGATTCTCCGAAACGGATTGCCGTCCGCCCGTGCCGCAGCTTAAGATGGATCTGTAGAGCCGTTTTCGCGCAGGGATTCCTGTCCGGATCGAAGTCCGTACGGGGATCCGCAGCGTGATGAGAAAACAAAGGAACGCAGGAGAAAACGCATGGCACATTACAGACCGCCCAGACAATTCCTGACCGAAGAGGAACTGAATAATAAACCGAAGGTGACGTCGTCCCTGCTGAAGCGCGTCGGAAGCTATCTGACGCCGTACTGGAAGCAGCTCGTCCTTGTGCTCGTGTGCATCCTGATTTCGTCGTGGATGAGGCTGCTTCCGTTGATCCTGACCGGACGGATCATCGACGAGGGACTGATCGGACGGAATCTGCCCTCGCTCGTCAGGCTGATCATCCTGTCTCTTTGCGTGACGCTCGGAGCCAACCTGATCCGCGTGGCCGAGAGTTATCTGAACAGCTGGATCGCGCAGCATATTACCTACGACATGCGGAATACGATGTTCGATCATCTCGAGCATATGTCCCAGCGGTTTTTCACGACCAATAACCAGGGCGACATCATTACCCGCATGACAAGCGATATCGACGGAGTCAAAACCGTCGTGACCAACACATTTACCAACATCATCTCCAATTTCATCACCCTGATCGTCGCGCTCATCGCCATGTTCCAGAAAAACTGGGTGCTGGCGCTGATCGGCATCGTGATCGTCCCGCTTTTTGCGCTCCCGACGAGGGCGGCGGGCAAGAACCGCTGGATGCTGACGAGGGACGCGCAGGCCGTCAACGACGAGATCAACGGGCTGCTGAACGAGACGCTGTCGGTGAGCGGGCAGATGCTGGTCAAGCTATTCTGCAAAGAGACCTATGAGTATGAACGGTACAAGGCGCTGAACCATCAGATGATCCGGCTCAATATCCGCGAGAGCATGGCGGGGCGGTGGTTCCGCGTCGTGATTGATACATTTTCCAATATCGGGCCGATGCTGATCTATCTGGTGGGCGGCATCCTGATGATGCGCTTTAACTCCGATCTGACGGTCGGCGATATCACGGTGCTCGTCGCGCTCCTCGGCAAGATGTACGACCCGGTCAATCAGCTGCTCTCTTTCCAGGTTGAGTGGATCCGGTCCATGGCGCTGTTTACCCGCATTTTCGAATATTATGACATGCCGCTTGAGATCGAGAACGCGCCGGACGCGGTTACGCCGGCTGCGGCCTATGGTGACGTGACGTTTGAGCACGTCGATTTCGCGTATGAGCCCGAACGGCAGATTTTGAAAGACGTGAGCTTTAAGCTGGATGCAGGCCGCAGCGTCGCCATCGTCGGCCCTTCCGGCGCGGGAAAAAGCACGATCGCGAGTTTAATTCCGCGGCTTTATGACGTCACGGGCGGCCGCGTGCTGTTTGACGGGATCGACGTGCGGCAGCTCGACCTCTCCTATCTGAGGCGGAACGTCGGCATCGTGACGCAGGACACCTACCTCTTCAACGGCACGATCCGGGACAATCTGCTTTATGCGCGGCCCGACGCCACGGAGGCGGACCTGATCGAGGCCTGCCGGAAAGCCAACATTTACGATTTTATCTGCAGACAGGAAAAAGGCCTCGATGCCTTGGTCGGCAACCGGGGCCTGAAGCTGTCGGGCGGTGAAAAGCAGCGGATTTCGATCGCGCGCGTCCTCCTGAAGGATCCCGCGCTGCTGATCTTCGACGAGGCGACTTCCGCGCTCGATTCGATCTCCGAGCACGCCATCCAGGATGCGATCGATCCGCTGATCCGGTCCAGAAGCAGCATCCTGATCGCGCACCGCCTCTCCACGATCCTTGCCGCCGACGAAATCCTGGTCCTGAAAGACGGGCAGATCATCGAGCACGGCCAGCACAAAGACCTCGTCGCTCTCGGCGGCGTCTACACCGAACTGTACGAGACCCAGTTCAAGGCGGGGCTTGAGCTTGTCTGACCGTCGTTAGATGGCCTGAACGGGGTCAGACCCCGTTCAGGGCCTCTAACGGGGTCAGACCCCGCATTCCATGCAAACCCCGGGAGCCATTCCATTTATACAAATTCTGAAATAATCCTGCGTCTGCGGATTTCTTTTAACTGTAACACCTCTGCTGAATATGGTATGATAGGACTGTCTTTTAAGTGTTTTATCTTACACTGATACCCGGAAAGGAGATTGTTTTTATGAAAAAGAATCGCATACTTAAGCCAGGCTGGCTGCTGCTCACATTTCTGATCGCGCTCTCGCTCCTTTCTGCACCCGCCTTCGCCGCGTCCTCCAAGCTTGCGGCCAAGTGGATCACCACAAACAAGCAGACGTGCAAACTGCAGGTAGAAGAAGGGCAGTCTTTCGGCATTGATCAATACCTCGCTTCGACCCAGACGGAAGGCACCGGGGATGCCGCTTATTTCATCCCGATCACCGGCAAATGGAGATCCAGCAACAAGAAGGTCGCGACGGTCAACAAGAAGACCGGCCTCGTCAAAGCGAAAAAAGCCGGCAAGACCAAAATCTCGATCAAATACAAAGGGAAAACGTACTCCTGTACGCTGACCGTAAAGAAAAAAGGCAAACTGATCAAGGGCAAATACCTGAAGCTCTACAACAAATATAAAGCCATGAAGAAATACGCGCGCACAAAGGTCACGGCGTCCAATTTCTCCAAGATCAAAAAAGCCTTCACCGCCTACGAGACCCTTCTCAGTAAATACTGCAAGGACTTTGAGCCCGGAAGCGGACTGGTCACGATCGGGAAGAAGAAAAAGATCCTCTATGTTGATTTTGAGTATCTTACCGTCGCATCAAATCTTTCCGAATTTGCCTGGAGCGCTCTTGAGAATTCACTGGTCATCACGGATGTGAAGGTCAACTCCGCCAAGAAACTGACTGCGACGCTCAAGAAGCCGGTCACCGCACTCCAGAGCGATATACTCAGCTTCTGCGGCAATACTCACTATGAAGCAAATGAATTCCAGTTCTACGGCTGGGACGGGCTGAAAAGAGAAACGTATCCTCTTACGATCGACCTGGTCTGCAACATTAAGAAGGGCGCTTCCAAACTCGTCTTCACGCCAAGTGCCGAGAATGCCGACAGTCTCAAGGATGCCATGATGCTGGTCGTCTTCCACGAATACGGCGCTTTCACTCTGGATAACGAAGAAGAAGACTTCTATTTCTTCCGTCCGGCCGAATAAGCGGAATTAAATATGATTTAGCGAAGTAAAACGTCCTGAACGGGGTCTGACCCCGTTCAGGACGTCTAACTTTATCCCATAAAAGACGGCAGGCGGAACCCCGCCTGCCGTTTCCTTTTTTACTTTGTTCAAATAAGAATCCGCCTTGACCGCCTCTCAGCCGACGATGCTCTCCGTGCCTTCTTCATCCTCGAAGAGCTCGCTCATATCGATATCGGAATCGTCAAACTCAAGATCATAAGAGCCGTCCTCGATGTCGACGTCTTCGTCATCATAGATCTCTTCAAATACGGCGTACAGCGTGATATCGTCCTCTGTATTATACAGATAGTCATCATCCGCTGCTTCCTCGCACTTCTCATCCTTGAAGTAGGAATAGCCGTCATAGAGGAGCGGATAGAAAGCGCAGCCCTTGCCGACCGAAGACTCTACCTTCACTTCATCTTCCGTACCCGGGTCGATCACCAGCGTTAATGTGTGCGTATCCGCCGCGTCAAGTTTTGCAAGCAGCTCCGTATCTTCCGTATAGCCTTCCTCCGGCTCGACTTCGAACTTGCACTCGAAGATATCATGCTCCGTGCCGTCCGCATCTTTCAGCTTCACAAACGAATCTTCCAGAACCTTTGTCTCGATATCAAATGTGCTTGTTCTTGTCAGAACCGCCGAATCCCCGATCTCGCCGTCATAATCGCTCAGGATCAGGCTGATCAGATCCGTATCCGTCATCTCCGTGACAAATGTGACCTTGCCGTCTTTTTCGCTCTTCTCCGTCACGGTCTCGTCTCCCCAGAGATAGAACAGCTCCTCATAATTGAGCATCATATCTTCTCTGGATTCATCCGAATCAAAGACATAGCGGACCGGCGCATTGAGCTGCGGATCAAATCCGTCATAGCGGTCCTTCGTGATGATCTCCTTGAAATTGTCCACGTATTCACTTGCTACGAGGCCGTCCTCTTCGTAGATCGATCCGGTCGATTCCGTCTCGGTTCCGTCGGAATTCCACATCGTCTGGCTGTAGCGGAAGGACTTGAACCGCTTCAGCAGCTCATCGCCGAAGTTGGCGTCGATATACTCATTGAGCTCTTCTTCCTCCGGTGTCAGTTCCGTTTCGGCATCATCCAGGTCTTCCGGATCCAGCTCTTCAAGTTCCCAGTCGAGGTCGCTGTCCGTGTCCAGTTCGTCATCCGTCAGCACTTCCTCGTCCTCATCTTCGTTTTCGTCTTCAGCGATTTCAACTTCCGCTTCCGCCTCCGAATCCGCTTCATCAGCGAAAATGCCGCAGACGCCCGTAAGCGTCAATGCCGCCGCAAGAGCCGCCGTTCCGGCCAGAATACGGGTGCGTTTCCAAAGATTTCCATGTCTCATCGTGATTACCTCCTGCATCATAAGCCTTGATATGGTTTTGATAACAATATGTGAT
>CACXFK010000170.1 GCA_902766945.1 uncultured Lachnospiraceae bacterium
TGTGTGGCAGATATAACGAAAGCGCTTATTTTCAGGAACAGTAAAGTCATATGCAGGCCACATGTAATCCCCCTCCTTTTATGTTCGCTATTCCTTCATAGGACAACGAGGCCTGTCCCCATTATCATCTTAGCGGCTTAAGGTGCTTTCGTATGTGCACTTTCAGCTCTCCGCTACACAGTCCTCCTGAAGCATGTCCTCTCTGAGTGAATCGACCGTTGTGATGAAGCTGCAACGGACAACGAAAGAGCCCTGAGGGAAGAGAGGACATGCTGCAGGAGGGCGTCAACTGATGTCATGCTGCAGGAGTGCGTCAATTTATGACGTATGCATCGGCATAGGACAACGGGGCCTGTCCCCATTGTCCTATTGAACCGGAATCCGGATCGTCACCGTCGTGCCTTCCCCGATCCGGCTGTCTATGACAAGCGTACCCTTGCACTGACTTTCGATCCGCTCCCGGACGTTGGCGATCCCGATATGCATACCGTCCGATTCTTTCAGCTTTTTCACGTCAAATCCGACGCCGTTGTCCCGGATGATGATCTCATGATCCTTTTCCGTCCGGCGCGTGGAGATCTTGACAATCCCCGGCTTCCGGATCCGTACGCCGTGCCGGATGGCATTTTCGACAAGCGGCTGCACGGTCAGCGCGGGTATACTGAAATCATGATCCTGAAGATCCTCTTCAACACGGATATTGGAAAAACGGGTCATCTCAATGCCGACATACGTGCGCGTGTGCTCCATTTCCTTATCAATGGGAATATTCGCGCTCTGGCTCAGGGATTCAAGATTCTGGCGAAGATACAGGGCAAACTTGCCTGTGATTTCGGACGCCTTCTGCGGATCCGTTTCGCACAGCACCTGGATCGTATAGAGCGTGTTATACAGGAAATGCGGCTGAATCTGCTGCATCATGATCTGGATGCGCATTTCCGCCTGAAGCGCCTGCTCATGCTCGCGGACAAATTTCAGATGCAGCCAGCTGTAATAGAGCGAACAGCTGACCACGATGGCAATCGTCAGGAAACTGACGGCCTGCAGCATCGCGCCCACATGACTGTCCAGAAAGAAGCCAAGGAGTATGGCCAGCGAGACGAAAACAGGAAGCAGGTTCTCTTTTTTTCCTTCCAGCCGGTTCTCCCTGATCGTCCGGTAAAGAAGGTCCGCAAGCAGGACCATGCTCGTGACGGTGCAGGTATAATGAAGCCCCGGAAGCGCCGCTTGAAACGAATTATAATGATCAATCGTAAAACAGATATCCCAGAAGGCAGAAGCTGTATACAGCACCGTATTGACAAAAACCAGACACCATTCCCACACATGCTTTTGCGTAGAGACGATATGCAGGAACAGGAGCAGCGTCAGCGGCCGGACGATAAAGCCGTAACTTGAAACCATCCTGCGCAGCGGTATGTTGCGTATCGTCACACAAAGAAGGTAGTCCAGATAGTTCTGTGCTATGAGACTGAGTACCACCCATAGGAGAATCGTCATGATTCTCTTATGCAGCTTTCCGATATACGGATCCATCCACACCGCAAAAAACAGCCCGCCGGTCATCATCAGAACCGGAAGGAGCGCAAGGAGCTCATAATAATAAGTTTTGACAAATGAATCCATGACCGCTGCAGCGCAAGGCGCTGCTTACCTCCCTGTTGTTATCGATCCCGGCTGCGCCGTACATTTAATCCACAAAATTCTTTTTCCGTCCGGAAATGCAGGAGGCCAGGGTGTCCTTCTGCTCTTTTGTTAACTGTACCAACGATTGCCCCTTAGTGCAAGGACGAGCTTTAACTGTTCTGGATTTCGTCCGCACCCCCGTCCCCCTTTGCTTTCCCGCCTTTACGGTATATACTGTAGTTGTACCGCAGTGAATGAAACCCGATCGCCCCCCGATGCACAAGGAGAATGAAGAGATGAGCAGTACGATCACCACCGGTTCGCTGCTGCAGCGGATCATGAAAACCACTTCTCTTTCCCAGTTCTTCGAACAGAATAAGCAGCATCTGAAAGAAACGGATCTGGCGTCGTACCTGAACGCTTTATGCCGGGAACAGGGACTGTCCGTCAGTCAGGTCATTGGAAATGCCCAGATAGAGCGCAGCTACGGCTATCAGATTTTCCGGGGGCTGCGCACGCCGTCCCGCGACAAGCTGCTTCAGCTCGCCATGAGCATGGGTCTTACGATCGAACAGACACAGCGCCTTCTGAGGGTGGGGGGTCAGTCTGCGCTCTATCCGAGGCTGAAGAGGGACGCTGCCATTTTATATTGTATACGTCGCGGGTACTCTGTTCTGGATACGCAGGATGTATTGGATCAATACGGCCTCTCTCTTCTGGGAGATGCAGGAAATTGAAAAGGAGCATTCCTCATGTCAGCAGATGCATCAAACGCCCGGAAGTTCTCCGGGACCGATTCCGGGAATCCTCTGGACATTCCTGAATTTCCGACGGAAGCGGAGTATCCGGAGCCGTTTGTCGCGCGATATGAACTCCTGGAGCTGCTTTCCGAAAATGACTACGCACAGACACTTCTTGTCCGCGACCGAAGCAGCGGGGCGCTGTGCGTCGCAAAATGCTATGAAACGGACAGTCCGCTCTGCGGACGGGGAGAGCCGGAGGGACTGAGAAATCTGCCGCCCTCCCCTCTGCCTGCTTTTGTGGCGGATTTCCGGGATGATAAAAAGTATTGTGTCCTCAGGGAATATGTGCCGGGAGAATCGCTGGCCCGGGTTTGCGGGAAGCGCCATTTTTCCGATGCGGAGATTATCGGGATCGGGGAGCAGCTGTGCGGGCAGCTGCTTCTTCTCCATCAGCTTGACCCTCCCGTGATCCATCGGGATATTAAGCCGGAAAATGTTATTTTGCGGCCGGACGGGCAGGCAGTCCTGATCGACTTCGGGATCGCGCGGAAATATCGCGCGGATGCGGGCGAGTTCATTTTTCCCTGCGAAAATGGCTCTGCCGGCAGACACCCTGAATTTGCCGGGCTTTCCTCGGATACCGTTATCATGGGAACGAAGGGCTTTGCGGCCCCGGAACAGTACGGCTTTTCGCAGACGGATGCCCGTTCGGATATCTATTCGCTGGGCATGCTGCTTGCCTGGCTGCGCCGTTTCCGGGACAGCGGCAGTGAGGCCGGGAATCCGAAGGATTCTTCCGCCCTTGCCCGCATCATCCGCAAATGCTGCGCATTTGATCCGTCCCGAAGATACCCGAATGCGGCTGCGCTGAAACGCGCCTTGCACAAGGCAGCGGTCATACGCACGACCGGCTGGTATGTCAGACGCTTTGCCGCCGTTTCTGTCCCGCTGATTCTGGCTGCTGTCGTTTTGAGCCGGGTGGCAGTTACCATTTCCTTCACGGAACCTCTGATAGAGGAATCTGTGCGTATGCAGCTGTTTCTGCCTGACGATGCGCCGATTCCTTCGGACCGGCTGGCGGAAGTAACCGGGCTTTATATTGTAAATGACAAGGCTTACGGAGACGAAAATTCTTTTTATGATGCGGTAGACGACCTCTACACAGGTGGAAAGATCCCCCATGGGACCCTGTCTTCCCTGGAGGACATCCGGCTTCTTCCTTCCCTGACCAGGGTGTGCATCGCCGCGCAGTCACTGACGGACATCCGTGCGCTCAGCGCTCTGAAGCATCTGGAAAAGCTGGAGATCAAGCACAATCAGGTAGAAGACATTTCCGTACTGAAAGGGATGAAAAGCCTTGTTTCTGTCGGGATCAATGACAATCCCGTAACGGACATCTCTGTCCTCACACAATGTCCGAACCTCGCTTATCTTGATCTGTGCGATGTCCGGGATTATGATGCTTCCGTAATCGGGATGCTCGGCGAATTTCAGTATCTGGATCTGTCAAATCCGACCGACAGCTACCGGTATCTGGGCGGCAGAGACATCGTGCGCCTCCGTCTGGCCTGGACCTCGATTTCCTCTCTGGAGGACCTGAAGGATGTGACCGGCCTGGAAGAGCTGGACATATCCCATACAAAGGTCACGGACCTGACCGGCCTTGAGGTACATAAGGACCTGAAACACCTGAATCTGGCAGCCCTTTTCCTGCATTCGCTGAAAATACTGGAACAGCTGCCATGCCTTGAAACCGTAACGTTAAGCCGGGACATGACGCCTCTTGCAGAGGAGCTGGATGCGCCTGCTTTTTCGATCGTGTATGAGGGGTGACGCCCAAGGGTGTCAGGTACCTTCCCCCACATGGTGTGCTGCCAGCACACCATTCTTTTCTTTTAATCTGATAAAATATCTTTAATATCGGCAATTGTGCACAATAATTTCAGGGAGGATTCAAATATGAAGAAAAGACAGAAAAAATGGTGCCTGCTTTTGCTCTGTATTCTTGCGGTAAGTCTCATTTCAGCTACCCCTGCTCTGGCGGCATCCAACAAGGCGGTGCGGATCAAAACCACCTTCCCGGTGAATGACGGCGAAAATGATGACGGCCAGAACGTCCTGTTCGGCGCCTATCAGAAAACAAAATGTAAAGCCACAAAAAAGATGAAGCTTTCCTGCACCGTATATATTCCGGTTTCCGCCATGAAGAACAAAGACGATTTCTTTTCCATTGATCCCATGGTCGGACTTGAAATCGGGAAAAAATACTATGGTACGATCTTCGGCAAATACCGGGTACATTTCCAAATTGAGAACGGAAAACCAGTTCTGTATAAGGAAACGGATAATGGACTGGAAGGAAAGCTGAGCGCTTCCAGAGGAACCGTAAAGAAGAAAAAAGGATTTTATGTGGTCACATTAAAAAAGCTTCCCCTGTGCAGCTGGGCATTCAGCTGGACCCCGGATAATAAGATCAAAATCAATACAAAGAAGAAATTCAACCTGGCAACGTATATCCGGATTCTCCGGCACTCCGATAAAAAATGGACCGGATCCGTCTTCGTCGATAATCTGGCGATCAATGCGTCAAAGACCTTAAAGATGACCTTTGACAAAAAGGATTATAAAGGGGTATTTGCCTACAAGTTTGTGGAGGATAAAGTAAAAGCTTCCGTTGCGGTTGTGAAATAAGCAGGGGCGTCAGGCACCTGAGCTCGGCTTTACTCCTCCGTTTTTACATCTTAAAGCGGTAGCCCACGCCCCAGATCGTCTCAATATACTGCGGCTTGCTGGTATCAAACTCGATCTTCTCGCGGATCTTTTTGATATGCACCGTCACCGTGGCAATATCTCCGACGGATTCCATATTCCAGATCTCGCGGAAGAGTTCTTCTTTCTTATAGACGTGATCCGGATGATCCGCCAGGAACGTCAGCAGATCAAACTCCTTCGTCGTAAACTGCGTCTCCTTGCCGTTGACCCAGACTCTGCGGGCCGTCTTATCGATCTTTAACCCGCGGATCTGGATGACTTCATTTTTCTGCATGCCGGTCCCGATGAGCCGCTCATAGCGGGTCAGATGCGCCTTGACGCGGGCGACCAGTTCGCTTGGCGAAAACGGCTTTGTGATATAATCGTCCGCGCCGAGACCGAGTCCGCGTATCTTATCGATGTCGTCTTTTTTGGCCGACACCATCAGGATCGGAACATCCTTTGCCGCGCGGATCTCCCGGCAGATCTCAAAGCCGTCCACATCCGGCAGCATCAGATCCAGGATAAACAGATCATAGTCTTTCGTCAGGGCGGCATTCAGGCCGTCCTTTCCGTTTGTCTCGATATCCACTTCAAAATCGCTCAGTTCCAGATAATCCTTTTCCAGATCGGCGATGGATACTTCGTCTTCGACAATTAAGATTTTACTCATCACGTTACTCCTCTTTATACTCATGATTCCGGATCCTTCTTATAATCCTCACACGATCCGGTTCAGCTCCGTGCCGTTTAAAAACGCTCTGATGTTCTCGCAGCTGATGTCCACGTCCCGCTGCCTCGCCTCGACCGACGCCCACGCCATGTGCGGCGTGATCAGAAGAAAGGCTCTGTCCCTGAGTTCATAGAGCGGATTGTCCGTCCGTATCGGCTCCGCCTCGAGCACGTCAAGCCCCGCGCCGGCGATCCGGCCGCCAAGGAGCGCGTCGTGCAGGGCCTGCTGGTCCACGATGCCGCCCCGCGCCACATTGATCAGCACAGCCGTTTTCTTCATTCCTGAAAATGCCGCCGCATCGAACAGGTGTCTTGTCCGGCTGCTTAACGGGCAGTGCAGCGAGATCACGTCGGATAAAGAAAGCAGCTCGTCAAATTCCACACGCGGGTACTCCGTGCAGCGGCTCTTTCCCGAAGCGGAATAAAAGATCACGCGGCAGCCAAATGCCTCCGCGATCTTTGCCACCCTCCGCCCGATGTTGCCCATCCCGACGATTCCCCAGGTTTTGCCGTCAAGCTCATTGACCGGAGCCGTAAAAATCGTGAAGTTTTTCTGGGCCGCGTAACGACCGCTCCGCACATACCCGTCGTAAAACGGGATATTCCCGAGGAGTGTCAGCGCAAGCGCAAACGTGTGCTGGGCCACCGCCGTTGTCGAATAATTCCGGGCATTGGCCACCGCGATCCCGCGGGACCTGCAGTAGTCGATATCAATATTGTCATATCCCGTTGCCATCTCGCAGATCAGCTTTACGTGTGCCGCTCCGCCAAGCGTCTCCGCATTCATCGGCGCCTTGTTGACGAGCACGATGTCCGCGTCGGCGATTCTTTCGGCGGTCCCGGCGGCATCCGCCGCGTACGGGTACTCCGTCACGTCTCCGAACTGACGGAAGCAGTCCACGCTAATATCAAGGCCGATGCTGTTTCTCTCAAGATACACGATCTTCATATTCCCGATCCCCAAATCACTGAACCATCCTGAGGGCAAAAGACATCGTCGTGCCCTCGCCTTCCTTGCTGGATACCCAGACTCTTCCCCCGTGATCCTCAACGATCTTTTTGACGATGGAAAGGCCTATGCCTGACCCGCCTTGTCCGCTGTGCCTGGACGAATCCGTCCGGTAAAACCGGTCAAAGATATTCGGGAGATCCTTCGCCGGAATTCCTTTTCCGTTGTCGGACACCGAGATCACCACCTCGTCCCCGAGCGTCGCCGCCCTCATGTGGATCCGCTTTTCCGGTTTATCCGTATATTTGACTGCATTTCCGATGATGTTGTTCAATACGCGCGTGATCTGCTCCGCGTCGGCGATCACGATCACGCCTTCCGGAATCTCATTTTCGCTGGTGAAGATCACGCCTTTAGACCGCATGTCGTCGCTGATCTCCGCGGCGGCGTCCTCGAAAAATCCGTGCGCATCCACCTTGTCAAAGGCATAGGGGATCCGGTTTGTCGTAATCCTGGAATAGAAGGACAGCTCGTTGATGAGCCGGTCCATTTCGTTGGTCTTGTTATAGATCGTCCGGATGTACCGGTCCATCTTTTCAGGCGTATCGGCTACGCCGTCCATGATCCCTTCACAGTAGCCGCGGACAGCGGACAGCGGCGTACGGAGATCGTGGGAAATGTTGGATATCAGTTCACGGTTCTGCCGGTCAAACTCCACCTTGACTTCATTGGCCTGCTTGAGCCGGATCCTCATCTGTTCAAAAGAATCAAAGAGTTCCCGGATCTCCTCGACGTCGCCCTCCGGCGTGAGTTCAAAGTCCAGATTGCCGTCCCGGATCGACTTGGTCGCATTGGTAAGCGACGTGAGCGGCGAATTGATGCTCCGGTACAGCCACACGCTTAGGATCACCGCCGTAATAATCAGGATCAGGATCAGCGACAGCATGAGATTGAGGATCAGCGTGCGGTCGGGCGAGCCGAGATGGCGCACGTCGATCCCGAACTTTGTCCTCAGAAGTTCCGCCTGTGTCACCGCCGTTCCGACGAGAAATACGATCGTCAGGACGATCGGAACCAGGATGATAATGAAAAAAGCCGTGAACAGTTTTCTCTTTAACTTCATAACAGAAAAAACCTCCTGCGCATACATATTATAGCATGCACAGGAGTTTTTTTGTTTTATGCAAGATATTTCTTCAGCGCCTCGGCTTTATCGGTCTTCTCCCAGGGGAGATCCACGTCGGTTCTGCCGAAGTGGCCGTATGCCGCGGTCTGCTTGTAGATCGGGCGGCGCAGGTCCAGCATCTTGATGATGCCGGCCGGGCGAAGGTCAAAATTCTCGCGGATGATCTCGGTCAGCTTCTCATCGGAGAGTTTGCCGGTCCCGAAGGTATTAATCATGACAGATGTCGGATGCGCGACACCGATCGCATAGCTGAGCTGGATCTCGGCCTGATCAGCCAGACCCGCTGCCACGATATTTTTCGCGACATAGCGGGCAGCGTATGCAGCGGAGCGGTCCACCTTGGTGCAGTCCTTTCCGGAGAAAGCGCCGCCGCCGTGTCTCGCGTAGCCGCCGTAGGTATCCACGATGATCTTGCGGCCGGTGAGGCCCGCGTCGCCGTGAGGTCCGCCGATGACGAAGCGTCCGGTCGGATTGACATAGAACCGTGTCTTCTCGTCGATCAGTTCCGCCGGAAGAACCGGATCAAAGACATATTTGCGGATGTCCTTGTGGATCTGCTCCTGTGTCACATCCGGATCATGCTGGGTTGACAGCACGACCGCTTCCAGTCTGCACGGCTTTCCGTTTTCGTCATACTCGACCGAGACCTGGGACTTTCCGTCCGGACGAAGGTACGGGAGCGTGCCGTTTTTGCGGACTTCCGTGAGCTTTCTGCAGAGCTTGTGCGCGAGGTCGATCGGATACGGCATATACTCTTCGGTTTCATTTGTCGCATACCCGAACATCATGCCCTGGTCGCCGGCACCGATCGCGCCGATTTCCTCGTCGGACATATTGGCTTCGAGGGCTTTGAGCTCCGCCTTTGTTTCAAGCGCGTTGTCGACGCCCATCGCGATATCCGCGGACTGCTGGTCCATCGCGACAAAAACGGCGCAGGTATTGCCGTCAAAGCCTGTAGACGCGTCATTGTAGCCGATCTCGTTGATCGTCTCGCGGACGATCTTCTGATAGTCCAGCTGAGCCTTCGTCGTGATCTCGCCCGTGACCAGCGCAAAGCCCGTGCACACAGCGGTCTCGCACGCAACACGGCTCATCGGATCCTCCGCCATGCAGGCATCGAGGATGGCATCCGATATGGCGTCGCACACTTTGTCGGGATGTCCTTCCGTAACCGACTCAGAAGTAAACAGTCTCTTTTCTCCCATTTGAATACTTTCTCCCTTCTTTCTCGGGCCCTTATCCGGTCTTGTGAATCAGAGTCTTTCCGAGTTCTCATGCGGCAGCCTTTTCGTGTGCTTATCCGAATACGTTCGCGTCCACAAAAAAGATCTCTTTTATGCCGGAAAAAGGTGTGTCCGCAGAGCAGACACACCGTCAACATACAGCTTTCTGCCCTTATTGTTCGATCACTCGCTTGAGGTTGGCACCTTCCCGGAAAGGGAGGTTGTCACGGCTTCACAGATCCTCTTCATCTCCGCCGTTCTGAATAAGAGTCCAACTAATAATATTAAATTATTCACTGACTGCCAACAAGATTAGCACTGTCTTATTGGCTGTTCAAGCTACAAAACAGGCAATCTGTCACTTAAAGAGCTCTCTGCAGCACGTCGATCAGTTCTTCGGTGGAAAATGTATAGTCCGTGTTGCAGAAATGGCAATTGAGCGTGATGGGCTTTCCTTCCGCGATCAGCGATCGGATCTCCTTCGGGCCGAGCGCGACCAGCGCTTTCTCCACGCGCTCGCGGGAGCAGTCGCAGCGGAAGGCCACCGGCATCGTCTCCATGACCTTAAAATCCAGCTTGCCAAGCAGCCCGGTCAGGATGCTCTCCGGAGTCCCGCCCTGACTCAGCATCGTCGAGACCGGCGGAGCCGACACACAGGCCGCTTCCAGAGCGGAAATGATCTCCTCCGGGCAATCCGGCATGAGCTGGATGATATAGCCGCCGGAACACCGGACCGTATCCGTGTCCTTGTCCATCAGGACGCCGAGCGACACCACGGACGGAACCTGCTCGCTCACCGCAAAATAATACGTCAGGTCCTGAGCGATCTCACCGGTCTGAATATCCACTTCACCCGCATACGGCTCTTTCAGGCCGATATCGCGAAGGATGTGAAGGGTTCCTCCGCCGACCGCGCCGCCGACGTCCAGCTTGCCGAACTCATTGGGAGGCAGCATGACCGATGGATTCTCAACAAATCCTTTGACCTCGCCTTTCGAATTGGACGTCGCCGTGATCCCGCCGATCGGTCCGTCGCAGAGGAACTGGATCGTCAGAACGTCCTTCTCATTTTTCATATCGGCTCCCATCATCAGAGCCGCGGCCATCGTGCGGCCGAGCGCCGCGGACGCGACCGGGCTGAGTGAGTGCGCTTTTCTGGCCGTCTCCGTCACATTCCGGGTCGTCACCGCAAACGCCCTGACATAATCATTTGCAGCCGTTCCCCTCACAAGATAATCCGTCATAGTTTCCCTTTCTTCTTTCCCCTTAAAAATCCTCAGTTTCCCGTTTCCGGGACTCCTTCTCCGTCAAATGCGGGAATAAAGCTCTCTTTCGCCACGCCGCCTTCCTGTATAAAGGCATTTTCAATTCCGATCGACAGTGCGTAATCCACGACTTTTTCATATTCCCGCTTCGTCACGCGCCTAAAAAGCTCGGGAAAGCGGTCCTTTATGCCCGGCATCGGCGTGTACTGGCTCATGATGCTGATATAGATCCCGTTCCCGTACGTGCGGAACAGATAGTCCAGCACCCGCTTCGAATCTTCCGTGTGGCCCGGCATCACCATATGCCTGACGATCGTCCCGCGCTTCATCATCGGGCCCTGATCCGTCTCCTCAAAGACCGGATCACCCGCCTGCCGCACCATCTCGTCGATCGCCTTCCCGGCTGCCGTAAAATAACCCGGCATATGTGAATACCGCTCCGACAGGCCGCTGTCCATGTACTTCAGATCCGGCAGATAGATATCGACCGTCCCGTCCAGCAGGCGGATGCTCTCCGGCTTCTCGATGGACGCGGTATTGTAGACCACGGGAATCGCAAGCCCCTCCTCCCGTGCCCGCCCGATCCCGTCGATGATCTGAGGAATATAATGCGTCGGGGTCACGAGATTGATGTTGTTCGCCCCTTCCGACTGTAGACGCAGGCAGATCCGCGCGAACTGATCCGCGCTGACGGCTTTTCCGCGCCGCGACACCGCGGTCCCGGATGCACCGCCGGATGCGGCGAGACCTGCGCCCACCGCGCCGCGGCCGCGCCTGACATGGGCGATCTCCCGGTTCTGGCAGAACACGCAGCCGAGCGGACAGCCTTCAAAAAAGACGGCCCCGCTTCCGCGCGTTCCGGATATGCAGGGCTCTTCCCACATATGAAGAGCAGCCCGCGCGATCAAAACGTCCATCGTTTCACCGCAGCGGCCTGCTCCTGTCATTCTGTTTATCCCGCAGTCTCTGGCACAGAGCCTGCACGCTTTCATAAAAGAAGCAATTTCCATCTCAAACAGCTGCTCACCAAAGAGCATCGCTCCACGGACTTCCTCAGCCGACACTCAGTTCGAATTTGCGGATCTCCTTCTCGGAGTTGACCGTCTCGATCTCAGCGCCGAGCGCTCTCAGCTTGGCGTCAAAGTCTTCATAGCCGCGCTGAATATACACGATGTCGTCCACGATCGTAAAGCCGTCTGCCGCAAGTCCGGCGATGACAAGAGCCGCGCCGGCACGCAGGTCCGGAGACGAAACGCGTGCGCCTGTCAGCTGGCTGACGCCGTCGATGATCGCGGTATTGCCCTCGACCTTGATGTTGGCGCCCATGCGCGTCAGTTCATCCACATACTTGAAGCGGTTTTCGAAGATACTCTCGGTCACGATCGACGTGCCCTGCGCCAGCGCAAGAACGGCGCTGATCTGCGGCTGCATATCGGTCGGATAACCCGGATACGGAAGCGTCTTCACATGCGTCCTGCGGACCCGCTTGGACGCCACCACGCGGACGGAGTCGTCGCCTTCTTCCACTTCGCAGCCGATCTCGTTGAGCTTCGCGGTGATCGCCTCAAGGTGCTTCGGAATCACGTTCTTCAGAACGACGTCGCCCTTGGTGGCCGCTGCCGCGAACATATAGGTTCCGGCTTCGATCATATCCGGCACGATGCTGTACGAACATCCGTGGAAATGGTTCACGCCGTTGATACGGATCACATCAGTTCCGGCTCCCTTGATATCAGCGCCCATGCTGTTCAGGAAGTTCGCAGCGTCGACGACATGCGGCTCTTTCGCGGCATTTTCGATAATGGTGCGGCCCTCCGCTCGGGAGGCTGCCATCATGACGTTGATCGTCGCGCCGACGGAGACGACATCGAAAAAGATGTGCGCGCCTTTCATGCGCTCACATTTTGCGATGATGTTTCCGCGGGAAATCCTGACGTCCGCGCCGATTGCGCGGAATCCTTTCAGATGCTGATCGATCGGACGGCTGCCGATATTGCAGCCTCCCGGAAGCGGAACTTCCGCCTCGTTATATTTCCCAAGAAGCGCGCCGAGAAGATAATAAGAAGCGCGGATCTTTTTAATGCTCTCATAATCGACCGAACAGTTGCGGATCGTCGAGCCGTTGATCTTAACGGTGTGGCGGTCAACCCGTTTGACGCGCGCACCGATTTTTTCGATCGATTCAATCAGTACGTTGATATCATTGACGTCCGGCAGGTTCTCCAGCGTCACCGTCTCATCCGACATAATGGCTGCGGAAAGAATCGGAAGCGCTGCATTCTTCGCTCCGGCGATCTCCACTTCTCCCACAAGCGGGATACCGCCTTTGATAATATACTGCTCCATAGATAGCCTCTTCCCCTTATTCGGTTTGACTAGAGTCCCGGAACATATTTCCCCTTCTGAACCGGTACCCCGTATGAGCCGCGCATCTCTCCCCTCGCGCTTCTCTTTATGCTCCCTCTTCACTGTCGGATGCGAAGCAGCGTCCCCACGCGCTTCTATCCGGCAAATCACGGGCGGAACGCCGCCCGAAATTAACATAAATCGGTTCACATGGAGACATCTTAACCGATAATTAATAATTTGTAAATATTTATCGCCTGTTTTTTCCTTTTTTACTCTTCCGGACGCTGAACCCGAAGCGGCCGACCGGCTTCCCGACCGGGCAGTACGCACCATGTGAATATACTATAGGTTGTGCTTTATCGAGTCTGAATCGGCCATTCTCATCAATATATAGATCATCCGCCGTCACCGACACAACCTCGGCCATAAAAATTGTGTGGCTGCCCAGTTTTTTCGTCTCCGTCACGCGGCACTCGATCGAAACGGGCGATTCCTCAATCACACAGCAGTCGATTTTTTCGGCCGGCCGCTTTGTCAGATGCATCGCCTCGAACTTATCGAGATCCCGCCCGGAGCGGACGCCGCAGAAATCCGTCGCGCGCACGAGCGCCTCCGTCGTCAGATTGACCGCGAAGACGCCTGTTTCCATGAGGTACGTATAGCTCAGTCTGGATTCTCTCAGGGAAATGCTGAGCATCACCGGGTCCGAGCAGATCGTACCGGTCCAGGCCACGGTGCAGATATTATCTTTCCCTTCGGCACTCCGGGTCGTGACCAGCACGGCCGGAAGCGGATACAACATGTTGCCGGGTTTCCATATTTCTTTAGCCATCGCGTTATCCTGCCTGAATCGCGCTCATAAATGCCGGTATCAGCTGCTTCTTTCTTGACACGACTTTCGGGAGGAAAGCCGTATCGCCTTCCATTTCCACGCCGAAGGCCTCCTGCACCAGCTCTTCGCAGCCCTTTCCGCTGCAAAGCAGCATCGTGTCCTCCGAAAGAATATCGGTCAGCATGAAGAAGACCATCTGCGTACCGCCTCTGCCGCACTCTTCCTTGAGCTGGGGACGGAGCGTGTCGGCGATCTCCTTCAATTCATCCAGATCCATCGAACTGATCTGGCCCACGCCGAATACGGTCTCGCCGAATATAAACTTCTTGTAATCCTGATGCAGGATCTCATCCGGGGACTTGCCCTTCAGATTGCTGCCTGCGCGGAACATATCCTTTGCGTACGCTTCGATCTCGATGCCGGCGATCTCCGCCAGCGCGCGGCCGGCGCGCTCGTCCCTGAGCGTACAGGTCGGCGACCGGAAGAGAAGCGTGTCCGACACAATCGCCGAACACATGAGCCCGGCGATCTCTTTCGGGATCGGAATCTCCTGCTCGTTGAACATCGAATACAGGATCGTACAGGTACAGCCGACGGGCTCTCCTCGGAAATAAACCGGCTGAAGCGTCTCGACGGTTCCGATCCGGTGATGATCGATGATCTCGAGGATCTCGGCTTCATTCAGGTTATCGACCGCCTGGGATTCCTCCGTGTGGTCGACCAGGATCACCTGTTTCTTATGCACATTGATCACGTCGCGGCGGGAGATCATGCCGACAAAATGACCGGCGTGATCGAGAACCGGGAAATCGCGGTGCCGGTGCTTGCCCATCACTTCCCGGATATCGTCAATATAGTCTTCCAGCTGGAACGTCACAAGATCCTTCTTCCGCATGAGCCATTTTGCCGGAATACTCTGATTGATCAGCCTCGCGACCGTATAGGTATCGAAGGTCGTGCCGATGACGACACAGTCATGTTCCTCCGCCAGCGCGCGGATCTCGTCCGAAATTTCGGGCGTCAGTGTCACGACGATGCAGCTCGCGCCCATTTCGATCGCCATGCGCTGGCTGTCTTCGCGGTCGCCCATGATCACGAGGTCGTCCTCCGCCATCTGCGTGGCCAGGGCCTCCGGCGACGAGGCGCTGACCAGCACCTTGCCGCTTGAAAAATAACCGTGCTCATTGCCGACCAGCACAGTGCCGTTAATCGTCTCCGCGATATCATAATATTTGGTTTTGGCATCCGACATGATCGTTTTCGTATAGGCGTCGATGTAATAATTCGCGATATCGCCTACCGTGAGCAGGCCTTCCAGCTTTCCGTCCGGGGACATGACCGGCAGGGTCACCGTCTCGCTCTCCTGCATATACTCCCATGCGATGCGGACCGTGATGTCGTCCGGTGCGCCTTCCGCGTCGTCGATATCCAGATCCAGGACCTGCGTACCGATATTCGGCATATAGCGCGGGGCTTCCTGATTGAAATAACGCAGCACATACTCGGTCTCTTCGTTGATCTGACCCGCGCGGCAGGGCACATACTTTCCGTTTCCTCCGGCGGCATTTTTCAGGTAAGCATAGGAAATCGCCGCACAGATCGAGTCCGTGTCGGGATTTTTATGTCCGATGACAAAGATCTTTTCTTCGCGTTCCATCACAAGCTCCTTTCTGACTGGCGGGATCCCGCTGCCCGGCTGATTCAGCGGATATCCAGTTCCACCGGACAATGATCCGATCCGTACACATCGGTCAGGATCTTCGCATCTTCAAGCCTGTCCGTAAGTCTCTCAGAGACAATAAAGTAATCGATGCGCCATCCGGCATTTTTCTCTCTTGCATGGAACCGGTATGACCACCATGAGTAGATGCCTTCTTCATCAGGATGAAAATGGCGGAACGTATCGACGAATCCGCTGTCCAGCACGGCTGACATCTTTGCGCGCTCCTCATCCGTAAATCCGGCATTCTGATGATTGGTTTTCGGATTTTTGAGATCGATCTCCCTGTGCGCGACATTCAGATCGCCGCACCAGATGACCGGCTTTACTTTGTCGAGCCCTTTTACATAAGAAAGAAAGTCGTCTTCCCACTTCATCCGGTAGCCGAGCCGCTTCAGACCGTCCTGTGCATTCGGCGTATACACCGTGATGAAATAATACTCGGGATACTCGAGCGTGATCACCCGGCCTTCCGTGTCGTGCTCGGGGATGCCTATCCCGTACTGCACTGAAAGCGGCGTCTTCCTGGTAAATACAGCCGTCCCGGAATATCCTTTCTTTTCAGCGTAATTCCAGTACTGTTCATACCCGGGCAGCTCCAGTTCGATCTGGCCCGCCTGAAGCTTGGTTTCCTGCAGGCAGAACATATCGGCGTCCGCCTCCGTGAAAAACGTCATAAAATCCTTTTTCATCACGGCGCGAAGCCCGTTTACATTCCATGAGATTAATTTCAACGTTCTCTCCTTTTCAATCCTCTCTGAGCGCTAAGGATCAGAGAATGAACTCCATTTCCTTCTTCAGCATCTTCATGCCGCGCGACTCGTAAAACCGCATCGCCGATTCATTGCAGGCCCAGACGTTCAGCGTAACGTGATAACAGCCGATCTCTTTTGCATACGCCTTAATATGCTCAAACAGGATGCCGCCCACTCCGCTTCTCCTTGCGGATTCGTCCACGCACAGATCGTCGATATAGAGTTCCTTCCGGTCCGCGATGACGTTATTGTCCTTGTACTCGATGAGGACGCAGAAGCCGTATCCGACCACCCGGTCTTCTTCATCCACTCCGACAAAGATCGGACGCGTCTCATCGGCGATCAGAAGCTCCAGCTCCTGTCCGGTATATTTCTGGGAATCCTTCTTAAATATATCAGGACGTCCCGCACTGTGCACATTGCAAACCTGAGTCAGAAGATCCTGCATCTTCGGGATATCTTTGACCTCAGCCCTTCGAACCCGTATTTCCATATCTATTCCCTCTTTCCATAGCCCTTTTCGCCGTCCTGAGCCCGAAAGCCGCACAGGAAGCCGGCAAATCTATTGTAAATCACCGCCGCGCGGCGCGCAATCCTGCCTTCCGGCCAGATTGATGGAAAATTGAGTATTACATATGCTTCGAAAAAGCAAGCGATTTTGAGAAACAATTTGAATTTCTGCTATATGCAAAAAAACCCATTTTTATTTTTAGTAAAAATTGACAAATATGCGTTTCCGTCATATAATGGCGTGCGGTAGGGAATTCCGGCAGCATTGGTAAGACAACTCGAATAACTATTTCCTTTCATAATGGTCGTGTACAGTGTATTTAGGAGGTTATGATGACACCGGTCAAAAAGACGACAAAAAAGGCTGAAACCAAACCGGCAGAAGAAGTAAAGGTCGAAGCTGCTCCGGCAGCGGAAACAGCCGAAGTCAAAGAAGAAAAGACGGCAGCGAAGAAGACTGTAAAGAAGGCCGCTGAGAAGGCAAAAGAAGAAACCAAGAAGGCCGCTGAGAAGGCAAAAGAAGAAACTATGAAGGTCGCTGAAATGGCGAAAGAAGAAACAAAGAAGGCTGCTCCCGCAGCAAAGAAGGCAGTGGAAAAAGTGAAAGAAGAGACAAAGAAAGTCGCCGCTAAGGCGAAAGCTGAAACAAAGAAAACCGCAGCAAAGACAAAGAAGGCCGCTGAACCGGCCGCTTCCGTTACGATCGAGTATTATGGCAGACAGTTTGCAGCCAAGGAAATTCTGGCTGCGGCTACCAAGGCGTTCAAGGCCGCTCACAAGGATGTTGCGATCGAGACCATCGACATCTATGTGAAGCCGGAAGAAAACGTCGCTTACTACGTCGTAAACGGCGAAGGAGCTGATGACTACAAGATCGAGCTTTAATCTTTCGGACTGAAGGAGCGTTCGTCTCCCTCATCCGATACGTGTTCAAACGAAGCAATAAAAAAAGCGTCCGCTGGGACGCTTTTTTTATTGCTGTCATGATTCCGGCCGGATCAGTTCCAGGGCCGGTTGTAGATCTTCACCTTTGTCTTCAGCGGAATATGGTCATAGATCCATTTTGCGTTGCTGAGAGACAGGCGGATGCATCCGTGCGAAACGGAAGCGCCCATCGTGTTGTCCACGATGTTGACCGGTGAATCCGAACCGTCGTAGATCACGGAATGGAACCACTGATTGCCGTGGATCATCGTATAGTACCAGCACTTGTTGTTGCCGGTCGGGAAGAACGTGCCCTTTCCGAAGATTTCAAACTGTCCCACATCCGTCGGTGTGCCCGGCGCTCCGACGCAGCAGGGGAATTCCATAAGCTTCTTCCAGTTGTACTGCTTGCCCGTGAAGATGTAGACCATGTGCTCATCCTGATTCACAAGGATCAGGTACTTGGTTTTACTCTTCAGCACATCCGCAACCGCATATTCGCTGTTCTTCATATACGGGAAGATCTTCTTTTTGATCTTGCGGTAAGCAGCCGACTTGCTGCTCTTTTTCGCATTTCCCCGCATACCTGCAAGAAGGCCCGTCTTGACAAAATACTTGACGGCACCGGCGTCATCCTGCTTCTGCCAGTATTTGTACGCGGATTTATTATGCTTTGTAAAATACTCAAAGTCATAAATCGGGGACAGGTCGATCTTCTTGCCGCCCCTCTTATAATAAGTGATCGGCTTCTTAATCGATGTGCAGCGCCGGATCGGACCCTTCTTATAGGCTTTCCGCTGGTAATAGAGATAATATCTCGACCAGGTCTGTCCGCACATGTAGCGCATATTGGCATTGGAATTATAGTACCACTCGACGTTAAACGCCTCGTTCGCCTGGTGCTTTTTCTTAATTCCCTTCTTTACAAAATACTTGATCGCGCCGATATCGTCATCAGAATACTTCTTGCGCACATACGCGTAATGGCCGACATAGTAGTAGAAGTCATAAACCTTGTCATAAGACTGTCCATTATAACTCGTAACCGGATCCATGATGCGGTCATCGCAGCCGGTTGTGACGCGGTCTTCCTTATAGCCGCGCGAGATATAGTGGTTGATATAGTCCTCATAATTGCGCCCGTACTCCTCACGCAGATCGTGATTGGCATGGCGATAGGATTTTACGCTGAAGGACTCAATCGCCTGCTCGCCGGCAGGAATCCCGTTCCTGACAAAATACTTGAGGACGGTTGAATCTTTTTTGCCTGCCAATTCCGGATGCACATAAGTCGTATAGTACGTATAGTCATAGACGCGCTTGTAATTCTTCCCGTTGTACTTCGTCGAGTGTGTCTTGGCCATAACCGGAACGGCGGTCAAAATCAGCGCGCATGCAATCATAAGGATCAGGAACGATCTCTTTTCCTTCTTCCCGGATCTACTTCGCATTCTTAACTCCTTTTACTAAAACAAAAACTCTGACTCGATCCCGCCTGCAGTTTCATTCCTTCCGGATACCCGTTGGATACCCGTTCAATCTTTGAAACAGGATTCGTGACGGACTCAGAACGGACGGTTGTAGCTGACCACCCTGGTTCCGACCGGAATATTATCATAAATATACTTTGCGTTGCTCAGAGCGAGACGGACGCAGCCGTGTGATACAGATCCGCCGATCGTGCCGTCCAGGATGCTGTTCGGTCCGGAAGACTGATAATAAAGGACGGAGTGGAAATAATAGCTTCCGTAAAATGCCGAATAATACCAGCATCTGGCACCGCCGTCAGAATCAAAGTACAGACCCTTTGCCCCGATTCCGAACATACCTTCCGGAGTAGGTGTAGAAGGCTTTCCGATGCTGCACCTGAAATGCTTGATGCAGGTCCAGCTCCCCTTCTTGCCCTTGAAGATATAGACCATGTGCTCGCCCTGGTTCAGGAGGATCAGGTACTTGGTGCGGCTGCTGTACTGATTTGCCTTTGCGTAGGCATTCGTGCTGATATTCGGATACAGCTTCTTGCGGATCTTCAGGTACTTTTTGGATTTGACCGTCACGCCCTTTTTGGCCTTCTGGCCGACAAGCATGCCGTATGTCACAAAATACTTGATAGCACCGGCGTCATCCTGCTTTCTCCAGAATTTATATGCACTCTTATTGTGCTTGGTATAATACTCAAAGTCATAGATCGAGGAAAGATCATACTTCTTACCCTTTTTCTTAGTCCAGGTAATCGGCTTGATGATCTTGGAAACTCTCTGGATCCTGCTCTTTTTGTATCCCTTCTTCTGATAGTACAGATAATATCTCGACCAGTCCTGTCCGCACAGATAACGCATGTTCTGATTGGAATTGTAGTACCACATGACGTTGAAGGTCTCAATCGCCTGGTGCTTTTTCTTCATGCCCTTCGTAAGGAAGTACTTGATCGCACCGAAATCATCGAGCGCGTACTTCTTCCGAACCGATGCGTAATGTGAAATATAATAATTAAAGTCGTAGATCTTATCGTAGCTCTTGCCCTGATAAGTATTTACGGGATCCAGAATCTTCTTGTCGCAGCCGGTCGTCGTGCGGTTCTGCCTGTAGCCGGACTTCAGATACTGAGCGACGTACTTCTCATAGTCATCGCCGTACTTCTTGCGAAGATCCTGGTTCGCATTGCGGTAGGAACGGACACTGAAGGATTCAATTGCCTGCTCACCGTTTTTAATGCCTGTTTTTACAAAATACTTCAGTACTTTGCTGTCGCTGCTGCCTGCAAGCTCCGTATGCGCATGCGTCGTATAATAATCATAATCATATACGCGCGCATAGTCCGTTCCTTTATAGACCGTGCTGTGATCGGCGGCAGAAACGGACAGTGCAGCCATCACCATCACGATCATAAAGAAAATACCTGCCAGGCACCTTTTTATACGAACTGTCCCCATTTTTCTCTCTTCCCCTTTCCTGCATAAAGATATAGTTCATATAAATGAAAAACATTTGTAATAAATCAGCATACCCGGATTATAGCATAGCAAATTATGTAAAGCTATACAGTTTCAGTTCTATAAGACAAAAAAATCCGATGCTCAGCACCGGATTTCAAAAAGTCAAGATACGTGGTCAACACATTTTGGACATAATAAATGCCCAGTTCCGGAATCGAACCAGAGACACGAGGATTTTCAGTCCTCTGCTCTACCAACTGAGCTAACTGGGCATATCAGAGTTACTCTGATAAATAGCGGGGATAGGATTTGAACCTATGACCTTCGGGTTATGAGCCCGACGAGCTTCCAGACTGCTCCACCCCGCGACGATATAAAA
>CACXFK010000171.1 GCA_902766945.1 uncultured Lachnospiraceae bacterium
AAAAGGAAAGCAATTTTTTTATAAAATGCCCACCGGAATTCACTATACGTTTCAAAAGAAAACCGCTATACTGTACATGTCACCCCGGTAGGGACATGGACGTCTGCCGGACAGCAAAGGGAGGACACATGAATAAGATCGGATTTGATAATGAGAAGTACCTGAAGACACAGTCTGAGCATATCCGCAGCCGGATCAGCCAGTTCGGCGGAAAACTGTATCTGGAGTTCGGCGGAAAGCTCTTTGACGATTATCACGCTTCCCGCGTATTGCCCGGATTTCATCCCGATTCCAAGATCACGATGCTGAAAGAATTGCGAGACCAGGCGGAGATCGTGATCGTGATCAACGCCGGGGACATCGAGAAAAACAAAGTCCGCGGCGATCTGGGCATCACCTATGACGCAGACCTCTTAAGACTCGTTGACGCGTTCCGCGAGGAGGGACTGATGGTCGGATCGGTCGTCCTGACCCGATTCAAAGAGCAGCCCGCCGCCATTGCGTATGAGAAAAAACTGAAAGCGCTCGGCCTCAGGGTTTACCGCCACTATCCGATCGAGGGCTATCCGGCCAATATTCCCCTTATCGTCAGCGACGAAGGATACGGGCGGAATGAGTACATCGAGACGTCGCGTCCGCTGGTCGTCGTCACCGCACCCGGACCTGGGTCCGGGAAAATGGCGACCTGCCTCAGTCAGCTCTATCACGAGCATAAGCGCGGAGTGGACGCCGGATATGCGAAGTTTGAGACGTTCCCGATCTGGAATCTCTCCCTGAATCATCCGGTCAATCTGGCCTATGAAGCGGCGACGGCCGACCTGGACGACGTAAATATGATCGATCCGTTCCATCTCGAGGCATACGGTGAAACCGTCGTCAATTACAACCGCGACGTGGAGGTTTTCCCTGTATTAAACGCGATTTTTGAACGGATTTCAGGCAGTTCCCCGTACAAGTCCCCGACGGATATGGGCGTGAACATGGCGGGCAGCTGCATTTTCGATGACGAAGCCGTAAAAGCGGCGGCCAGACAGGAAATCCTGAGGCGCTATTTCGCCGCGGAATGTGAGCGGAGAAAAGGAGACGCCGGGGACGATCCGATCCGCAAGATCGATCTGCTGATGAAAAAAGCCGGCATCTCGGTCGCGGACAGGCCGGTGGTGGCGGCCGCGAATATCCGCTCCGAGCAGACGGGCGGACCTGCTGCGGCTATGGAGATGGAAGACGGCAAGATCCTGACCGGACGGACGTCCGAGCTTCTCGGCGCGTCATCCGCACTGCTCCTCAACGCACTCAAGTACCTCGCCGGGATCGACGACAGCATCAAGCTGCTTCCGCCGGCCTTCATCGAACCGGTCATGGATATGAAGATCCATGCGCTGGGCGGGGATGAGAACTCGCTGCTTCATCTGAACGAGATCCTGATTGCGCTGTCGATCGCGGCCGTGAGTGATGAAAACGCCAGAAAGGCCCTCGACCAGATCAGCCGTCTCAAGGGCCTCGAAGCGCACTCGTCGGTGATCCTGTCGCAGATCGACGAAGGCGTATTTAAAAAGCTTGGAGTCAATCTGACCTGCGAACCGCACTACGAGAGTAAGAAACTGTTCCACAAGTAAACATCCTGATGTCAAAACGGAGGAGAAGACGATGGAAAATACGAGGACAGCCGCACTGGCCGATAAGTTCGCCGAGCTGTACGGAGCACAGCCGGACGGGATCTATTTTGCCCCGGGCAGAGTCAATCTTATCGGAGAGCACACGGATTACAACGGAGGCCATGTGTTCCCGTGCGCCCTGACGCTCGGCACATACGCAGCAGCCCGCAGGAGAGAGGACAGGACGATCCGTTTCGCGTCTCTGAATATCAAAGGGGGCGTGACGGAAGTGTCGCTCGACGATCCGTCTCTCTTCCTTGACGGAAGCCATGTGACCGGTCCGGGATTCGGCGCATCCGACTGGACCAATTACGCGAAAGGCGTGATCTGGGCCTTTGCCGGAAGAGGGCAGCTTCTGCCGTCAGGTTTTGATATCCTGTATGAGGGCAATATCCCTGCAGGCTCCGGATTGTCCTCGTCCGCATCCCTTGAGGTTCTGACCGGACTCGTTCTTCGTGAACTGTTCGGCTTTGCCTCTGTTTCCCAGGAGGATCTGGCGGTCCTCGGCCAGATGGCGGAAAATGTCTACGTCGGCATGAACTGCGGCATCATGGATCAGTTTGCTTCCGCTATGGGCAAAGAAGCGCACGCGATCTTCCTGGACACCAACACGCTTTCATACAGCTACGCGCCGCTCGATCTGAAAGACGCGGACATCGTCATTACGAACAGCAAGGTCAAGCACCAGCTGGTTTCTTCCGAGTACAACACGAGGCGCACGGAGTGCGAGAAGGCGCTCGCCATGTTACAGGCCGCGGAAAAAGACGGACGGGAGATCCCGTCCCTCGGCAGTCTGACGGTGGAGGAGTTTGAAGCGCGGAAAGAAGCGATCGGGGATCCGACGCTGCTCAGGAGAGCGAAGCATGCCGTGTATGAAAATGCCAGAACGATCGAAGCCGCCGCGGTCCTTAAAGCCGGTGATATTGAGCGCTTCGGTGAACTGATGAATGCGTCGCACGACTCCCTTCAGTATGACTATGAAGTCAGCTGCCCGGAGATCGACTTCCTCGTCGCGGAAGGACGGAAGATCGACGGTGTGATCGGAACAAGGATCACCGGCGGCGGATTTGGCGGCTGCACGGTGTCCATTATCCGGAGTGACGTGACAGACAGCTTCTGCAGGGAACTGGCCGCAAAATATGAGCAGGCATACGGCGTGAAGGCGGAATTTTACATCGTCAAGCCGGGCGAAGGAGCGCACACGCTCTCCTGATCAGGGAAAGACGGACCGGTGCGGGCACAAAGGGTGTCCGCGCTGCACTTATATTATGAGGAGGATATGAGCATGCAGATCTTGGTGACGGGCGGAACGGGATTTATCGGAAGCCATACGGTTGTGGAACTGCTTACGGCAGGCTATGATGTCGTGATTGCGGATAATCTGTACAACTCCAAGGCCCTGGTTGTGGACAGGATCGAGGAGATCACCGGAAAACGGCCGAAATTTTACGAACTGGACGTGCTGGACCGTGAAGGACTCTCCGCGCTCTTTGAGGCGGAACAGATCGACGCGGTGATTCATTTTGCGGGGTATAAAGCGGTCGGCGAGTCCACGAGGAAACCGATCGAGTACTACCACAACAATATCGGATCCACACTGGTTCTCTGCGATGTGATGAGGGCTCACGGGTGCAGAAAGATCGTCTTTTCAAGCTCGGCCACGGTTTACGGCGATCCGGCGTTTGTGCCGATCACGGAGGAGTGCCCGAAGGGAGAGACGACCAACCCGTACGGCGCGACCAAGTCGATGCAGGAGCGGATCCTGACCGATATCTGGAAGAGCGACGAGGAGTGGCAGGTGATGCTGCTCCGCTACTTCAATCCGATCGGCGCCCACGAAAGCGGACGCATCGGAGAGGATCCGAAAGGCATCCCGAACAACCTGCTGCCCTATGTCGCCCAGGTGGCGAGCGGCAAGCTCGAAAAGATCCACGTCTTCGGAAATGATTATCCGACTCCGGACGGAACCGGCGTGCGGGATTACATTCACGTCGTCGACCTGGCCCGGGGCCATGTCAAAGCCATTGAGGGGATGAAGACGCTGAAGGGCGTCAACATTTTCAATCTGGGAACCGGCATCGGCTATTCCGTTCTGGACATCATCCATGCTTTTGAGAAAGCCTGCGGCAGGGAACTGCCCTATGTCATCGATCCGAGACGGCCCGGTGACATCGCCGAGTGCTATTCCGATCCGGCGAAAGCGGCGGAGCTTCTCGGCTGGAAGGCGGAGAAGGGCATCGAGGACATGTGCCGCGACGCATGGAGATGGCAGTCCCGGAATCCGGACGGGTACGTGGAATGACGGAAAAAGAACTGTCCGGTGCCCTGACTCTGAAACTGCTTGAACTGTACGGACTGCCGGACGGAATCCGGACGGCAGGCGTTGTGGTGCCGGGGATCATAAAGGATTTCCGGTCGATGCTCATGAAAGCGGAGACCGGCAGACGGATCCGGGAAGAGTACAGAACCGAGGACCTGAAGGCCGTCATATCGCTGTGCGGCTGCCTTGACGCACGGGGACAGGCGGTCTTCGAAAGCTTTGAAGTGAGACCCGGAAAGGAATGAAGAAGATGAAAAAGAGATCAGGATGGGAAACTTGTGTAAAAAAGACGGCAGGAGTGTTCACGGCGCTGTGTCTCGCCGCAGCCGCTCTGACGTCTGCCTCACCCGCACTTGTGTCGGCTGACGAAGCGGAGTCCGTTTCGTCAGAGGCAGAAACGGCCGGAACGGAGACAGCCGGTACGGATCAGGACGCAGAGGCCCTGTCTTCCGTGCAGGTCTATGTCGGCAGCGGATCGGAGATCAAGTGGTCGGACCGTTCAAACGGGGCGGACGCAAAGGTGGAATGGCCCACGCTCGGCCTCTCCGAGGAAGACCGCGAGCGCTATCCGGGCCTTGCGGAAGCGTTTGACGCGTTCAATGAGGAGCGGAAGGCGGACGGAGAGGAGCGCTATGCGCAGATGCTCGAGGATGTGCAGGAGCAGCTTGAAAACAACCCGGATCTGTTCGGAGGCAACTTCGAATCCGAGGTATTTTATGTGCAGCGGGCAGATGAAAAGCTTGTGAGCTTTCTCGGAGATTATACGTCATACAACGGAGGCGTGCACGGCTACCACGCGTCAAGAGGGGTCACTTTTGAGACTTCCACGGGAAAGATGCTGACGCTTGGCGACCTGGTTACGGACCTCGACGCATTTAAGCAGGTGCTGAAAGAGAAAGTCCGCGAGCAGTATCCTGAGACGGAAGAAGATCTGGTGGATCAGTATTTCACGAGTGTGGAGACAGACCTGTATAACTGGACCGCGGGGCCGCTCGGCATCGCCTGCTATTTCAATCCGTACGATCTCGGTCCGTATGCGATCGGCGCCCAGAAAGTGCTGGTCCCGTATGAGGACTATGCGTCCCTCTATGCGGCGGACGCAGCAGCGGCACCGGACACGTACGGCGTCGGGTTCCCGATGTTCGACACATGGGACTTTGGTGAAAAATCGGTCTGCGTATACGGATCGAAGGACGAGTACGATGAGTACTCATCCGTTACCGTCATCGTGAATGACGCTGAGACGACGGAAGAGATCCATGCGTTTGAAATTCGCCCCGCATACGTCCGCACCGGGGCCGGTGATTTCCTCTACATGGATCTCAGCATAGAAAATGATGCGCACGTTCTGGACATCTGGCAGCTGGGAGATACGGCTGAGCGGATCGGCCAGCTTGATCTGGGGCGCGGCTTCATCTATGATGAAAAGACGGGCTTTTTCGGTGACGCGGCTTTGTCGGATCCGGACAATATGCTGCTGAGCACCAGATCCGATATTCTCGGAACAGCGAGCTGCGAGAGGCATTACCGGACCGGTGAGGACGGTATGCCCGCGCCGATTGAACAAAGCTTTACATACGTCACGGGAAGAACCCTTACGCTGAAGCAGGATCTGAACTGCGAGACAGTGGGAGAGGACGGTGAAACGAACGGTGCGGTTACACTTCCGGCCGGAACCGGGCTGACGATGCTCCGTACGGATAAGGACACCTATGTCGATCTGGCGTCTGAAGACGGACAGGTGTTCCGCGTCTTTGTCGAAACCGCTTCGTGGCCGCAGACAATAGACGGCACCGACATCGAAGAACTGTTTGAAGGAATTCTGTTTGCCGGGTAAAAGGCCGCAGTCGATATCAGTGAGAAAGCAGGAAATTCTTGATGCGCGAGACAAACAGCACAGTGAATCGTTACAACACGGCGGCAGCTGTCGTGACTGCTTTGGCGGTCATGGCGGCGGCCCTCGTGTTTTTCCATCTGACCGGACTTGTCAACATGCCGTTCCGGCGCCTTGATGACCAGATCATCACGCAGATCACGCGGAGTGAGGCATCAAAGCGCGGTTTCTTTGGTCCGATCACAGGCTTGATCGGGGAACAGGACGCCGCCGGCGAGGAATCGGAAGCCTCTCCGGTCGGAATGTCCGCCGGTGACAGAGCTGCTTCGGAGCCGCTTTACGCCGGCGACCGCATGACGGCTTCGTTCCGTCTGCCCGAGGCCTTTGAATCGGATGATTCCGCTTTATGCTTTCATATGCGCAGCAGTGTCGTCCGCATCAGTGTGGACGGAGAGGAGCGGGCGGTTTACGGGCTTGAGGCCCTTGAAAAAGGAGAGCAGATCGGAGACCTTCTGATCCGGTTCCCGCTCACGGGCAAAGATGCCGGCAGGGAAGTGGTGATCAGCGCCATGTGCGCCGAGGGACGAGCCGAGGCGGTCTTAAGCGATGTGCTCCTCATCGGCAGCACCGATGCGGCAAAATATCCGCTCATCGGGCATGAGACGAAGCTGCTGCTGCTGACGGCTCTCCTCCTCATCTCCCTCATTCTGTTTGTGTACTCTGTCATCTGCGCGTTTATGCGCAGACGCTTCCTGAACCTCTTTCTGCTCTCGGCGGCAGTCTTTCTCGGGGCAGCGGCCGTGTACGGCAAAAGCCTCTTTTTCTCCATTCTTCTCACGGGAGGGGGGATCACGGAAAATGCCGGCATCATGGCAGGCTATGCGGCACCAGCGGTTTTCTATCTCTACCTGTGGCGGGCCACGTCAGCCGGAAAGAAAGTAAGGCGGAGCATCTACCTTGCGGTCGGCATCCTTTTTGCCGCCGGATTCGGCGCCCTTTTGTTCCTGCACTTTACGAGAGGGATTCATCCTGCGGCCTTTGACGGATTCGCGGAATACATCTTCGCCGCGTCGCTTGCGTTTTCCGCGCTCGTCGAGACGGCGGCCGGATCCAAAAAAGGCGCGGAAGAAGACGGCCTCTTAAGAGGGGGGATCCGGATCATGCTGATCCTTCTTCTCATCGAACTGGCGAGGCAGAATATCTGGCGGCTTCAGGAGAGCAGCACATTCGGGCAGTATTTCCCGAAAGTCGACTATATTGCCTGCGCGGTCATCGCGGCGTCCTGCATGTTCCTGCTCCATCAGTTCAGACTGTCGGCGGGGCTTTTGCGCCGCGAGGAAAATGCCGTTCTCATGAAGGATCTTGCTTATACCGACATCCTGAGCGGGATCCCGAACCGGCACTACTGCGACCGGAAACTGGCCGCCATCACGAAAACGATCCCGTATACGCAGACGCCTGCGGAGTACACCATTTTTATATTAAATGTGGACTCCATGCATGAGATCAATGAAAAGCAGGGTTATGAAACCGGCGATGAGGTGATCCGCCGTGTTGCGGAATCCGTACACGACGCGATGCGCGGCTGCGGCGCGGACATCCGCGGCGACATAGGGCCGGTCGCGTTTGCGGACAGTTCCGACGGAGAATCGGCGGACTGCTTTTACGGGCGCTGGGGCGGCGACGAATTCGCGGCCTGCACGTTCCGGTCCCAGGCGGATGCCTTTCAGACGACCTTTGCGAGCCGGATTGCGGCCGTCAATATTGAGAAGCAGCTGCCGATCCCGATTTCCGTATCCGTCGGAAGCTGCGATTTCAGGAGCGGCTCCTATGAGGCGGCCATAAGCGCGATCGAGCGCGCGTCCGGGGAGATGGCGGAGCGGAAAGCGCTTCTTAACGCCGAGTCCGACCGGTACGAAGTTTTATAAAGATTCTGAAGCGAACTTTAATGCAGGTTTAATCTTTTCCCAAAGCGGATTTAAATTGCGGATGATAAAGTAATCAACATCAAAAGCAAGCAAACAAAAACGCTTTGAGAAAGGAAGGCAAAATATGGATCAGATGGAAAAGGTTGACAAGCTTCGCGAGAGAGCAAACGTCACGTACGAAGAAGCAAAGGCTGCGCTTGAGAGCAATAACTGGGATCTGCTTGATGCGATGGTCGCCCTCGAAAAACAGGGGAAGACAAGCGGACCGGAGCAGAGCAATTATTCAACCAGCTATGAACAGCAGCAGGAATATATCAAAGTCCGCGACAAGGTTTATGAGCAGCAGAACACGAAGCCGCATGTCGGCAGAACGATCCGCGACACGATCAGACGGTTTCTGCGCATCTGCCTCGACAATTCCTTCTGTGTGAAGAGGCAGGATGAAGTCATCTTCAAGCTCCCGCTGATCATCCTGGTGCTGCTCGTACTCGTCGCATGGAAAGTGGTTCTCGCCGTCGGCGTCATCGCATTGTTCTTCGGGTTCCGCTATTCCTTCGAAGGAAAGGACGATCTGAAACAGGCCAATGACTTCATGGAAGGCGCCGGCAATGTGGCGGAAAGCTTTAAAGAGGGCTTTCAGGCTAAAGACAAACAGGAAGAATAAGAGCATGGAAACGGTTCAGGGGCTGCCGCCGGCAGTCCCTGCTGCAGTGAGGAAAGGACATGAGCGCAAAGATACTGGTTGTGGAAGATGAGGAAAAGCTGGCCCGGTTCGTGGAACTGGAACTTCTTCACGAAGGATATGAAGTCAGGACCGCCGGAAACGGGCGCGCGGCGCTTAAAGAAGCGACCGAAACGCAGTACGACCTGATTCTTCTGGATATTATGCTCCCCGAACTGAACGGGCTGGAGGTCCTGCGCCGCGTCATGAAGGAACGGCCTACGCCGGTGATCCTGCTCACGGCCCGAGACGCCGTGATGGACAAGGTTTCAGGACTTGACGCGGGAGCGGTGGACTACATCACGAAACCGTTTGCCATCGAGGAACTGCTGGCCAGGATCCGCGTCGCCCTCAAACTCCATCCCGCGGCGGCAGCGGCAGATACGCCATTTTCTTCAAAACCGGCATCGGAGGAGGGGATCCTCACCTGGGGACCGCTGACGCTGGACGACCCGAAGCACCGCGTCCTGTACAGCGGGCATGAAATCACACTGACCAATCGCGAGTTTCTGATGCTGAAGACCCTGCTTGAAAATATGGACATCGTGCTTTCGCGCGATACGCTTCTCGAGAGGGTCTGCGGCTACGAATATGTCGGCGAGACAAATGTGATCGACGTCTATATACGCTATCTGCGATCCAAGATCGATGACGTATTTTCGGTCAAGATGATCCACACGGTCCGGGGCGTCGGCTATGTGATTAAATCATGGGAAGAAAACGAGACGAAATAAAACAGGTTCTGCAGGAAAAGCGGGTGACGTCCATCACGAGAAAACTGCATTTCCTGATGATCAGAAAAAGACTGGGCATCTGCTTATTGCTTGATGCTCTTGCTTTATTGGGAGGCAGCGCGTCTTACCTTGCCGGGCTTGAGAACGCCCGGATCGGGAAGCTGGCCTTTGAATACAGCCGGTCCCTCTCCTTCGGGGAAGCAACAGGCCGGCTGTTTTACTGTGTCTCAGATGAGGCCGGCCGGCAGCTCCTTATGTATGACGTCATGCCTTTTTTTAAGATGGCAGGGACTATCTGCGCCGGACTCTTCCTGTTCCAGCTGCTGATGACTCTCTTCAGGTACGGGGGCGAAGATAAGAAGGTGCGGCGCATCCTGAATCCGATCAACGAGATCGCGCTGCGGGCGGACGAGCTGAGCCGGATGTCTTTTACTGAAGAAAAATATCAGCTGCTCGAGGACGCCATCGAGCACATCGATCCGGACGGGGCTCAGACGCTGTCCTTTGGCGATGCCGATCTCGTCGGGGTGGAAGCGGCGATGAACAATCTGCTTCTCCGCATGCGCGACACATACCGTCAGCAGGCGAGATTTGTCAACGACGCCTCGCATGAACTGCGCACCCCGATCGCCGTGATCCAGGGCTACGCCAATATGCTGGACCGCTGGGGAAAAGAAGACGAGAAGATCCTCGACGAATCCATTACAGCGATCCGCAACGAATCGGATCATATGAATCACCTCGTCGAACAGCTGCTGTTCCTGGCCAGGGGCGACAGCGGCAAAACCGTTGTGAACCGTGTCAGGACCGAATTGCTTCCGATGATGCTGGAGGTGTATGAGGAATCTTTTATGATCGACGAAGCGCATCCGTACCGGTTCCGGCCCAGGGTCCCCGGGTTCGACTATACAGGAGATGCCGAAGCGGGCGAGATAGTCTTCCCGCATGACGGCCCCTGCGTGCTGGCGGATGCCCAGCTTCTCAAGCAGGCGGTCCGGATCCTGATCGACAACGCGGCCAAATACACGAAGGCAGGGGATGAGATCCTGCTCAGCTGCGGTTTTGCGGAAAACCGGGAGGTATATGTGGAGGTGCAGGACACCGGCATCGGAATGGCGGAAGCGGATGTCCAGCATATGTTCGAGCGGTTCTACCGTTCCGATGAAGCCAGATCCTATCAGGGAACGGGGCTCGGGCTGTCCATCGCGAAATGGATCGTCGACAAGCATCAGGGCCATTTTGAGATCCTGTCAAGGACAGAACTCGGTACGCGGATCCGCATCCTCCTGCCGTCTTATACACTTGACGAACAGGAATCGGGTAAGGTATGATTTTCAGATGGGTTTATCAGGCAAAAAGCCGCTGTTTTACTGCTTTTATGCCGAGTTTAAAATAGATCGGAGACGAACCAGTGCGTTATATCAGCGAACTCCACGAAGGCGGACGGATACAGGATGTCTATCTGTGCAAGCATAAACAGTCCGCCGTCACAAAGAACGGAAAAAACTATGAGACGGTGATCCTTCAGGACCGGACGGGACAGATCGACGCGAAGATCTGGGATCCCAATTCCGAGGGGATCAGTGAGTTTGAGGTGCTGGACTATATCTATGTGGCCGGCACGGTGAGCAGCTTTAACGGACAGCTGCAGGCTTCTCTCAAGCAGGTGCGGAAAGCCGACCCGGGCGAATATATTCCGGCTGATTATCTGCCGGTGACGAAGAAGAACACCAAAGCGATGTATAAAGAACTGCTCGGCTTTGCCGGCAGCATTAAGAACCCGTATCTGTCAAAGCTTCTGACCTCCTTTTTCGTGGATGACAGGGAGTTTGTACAGTCTTTTGCCCGGCATTCGGCGGCAAAAACCGTCCATCACAGCTTTGTAGGCGGGCTCCTTGAGCACACGGTATCGGTAACCCGTTTCGCCGCTTTTCTTGCGGATGCCTATCCCGCCATCAACCGGGACCTTCTGATCGCATCGGCGCTTCTGCATGACATCGGCAAGACCAAAGAACTCTCCTTCTTCCCGATGAATGAATACACGGATGACGGGCAGCTGCTCGGGCATATCACGATCGGGGCGGAGATGATCCATGACAAGGCGTCGAAGATCGAGGGATTTCCGCCGCTTCTCGAGACCGAACTCAAGCACTGCATCCTCGCGCATCACGGCGAGTATGAGTATGGATCGCCGAAGAAGCCGGCCCTGATCGAGGCACTCGCGCTGAATCTGGCGGACAACGCCGACGCCAAGCTGGAGACCATGAGCGAAGCGCTTGAAAATGCAGGCAGCGACAGCTGGCTCGGCTTCAACCGCTTCTTCGACTCGAATCTCAGGAAGACGGATGAGCACTGACGGCAGGAATCAGATGATGAATAAAAACGATATTGTAACGGTTACAATAGAAGATTTTACCAGAGACGGAGAGGGTATCGGCCGCGCAGACGGCTATACCCTCTTTATAAAAGATGCGGTAATCGGCGATACGGTACGCGCCCGTATCACGCGGCCGAAAAAGACGTACGCCTATGCCCGTGTGGAAGAGATCCTGGAGCCGTCTCCGGACCGGGTGAAAGCGGCCTGCCCGGAGGCGCGCCGGTGCGGCGGCTGCCGTCTTCAGGAACTGTCTTATGAAAAGCAGCTGGTCTTTAAGAGAAAGGTTGTGGCGGACGCCCTTTCGCGGATCGGGAAATTCCCGGTCTGCACCGATTCAGAAGAGCGGGACGGAGCGATCGAGGTAAAACCGGTGGCAGGTATGGCGGATCCTTTCCGCTATCGCAACAAAGCACAGTATCCGATTGCCTGTGTCCCGGTCCGGGGAGACGGGACCGGGGAGCACAGGGAGATGCGGATTGAAGCCGGGTTTTATGCCGGCAGGACGCATTCGCTGATCCCGGTTCGCGACTGCCTGCTCACCCGCGAAGTCAATGCGTCCGTTTTGGACGCGTTCCTTCGCTATATGCGTGAGAACTCTGTGACGGCTTATGATGAGAAAACGGGCAGGGGATGCGTGCGCCATCTGCTGATCCGGGAAGGATTTTCAACGGGGGAACTTCTCGTATGTCCGGTGATCAACGCGGAGTCACTGCCGCATCCGGACCGGCTGATCCGGGCTTTGAGCGCCGTGCCCGGTGTGAGGAGCATCTGCGTCAATATCAACCGGAAACCGGGCAATGTGATTCTCGGCGACGTAACAAAAGCCCTGTTTGGAGATCCGTTTATCACGGATCAGCTGGGAGGACTGTCCTTCCGAATCTCTCCGCGCTCTTTTTACCAGGTCAATCCGGTTCAGACTGAAGTCCTGTACCGCGAGGCGGTGAGAGCGGCCGGACTTACGGGGAAGGAGACCGTGTTCGATCTGTACTGCGGGATCGGCACCATTTCCCTGAGTATGGCAAAGCATGCAAAAGAGGTTTACGGGATCGAAATCATACCGGATGCCGTCCGGGATGCCCGTGAAAATGCGGAGCGGAACGGGATACGGAATGCTCATTTCTATACAGGGGCAGCGGAAGATCTTGTCGCGCGAGGAGAGTTCGAACGCGGCGTTCCCTGCCCGAGGGCGGACGTCGTTGTGCTGGATCCTCCGCGTAAAGGCTGCGATCCTGTTCTGATCCGTTCTGTTCTTTTGATGGCACCGGAGCGAATCGTCTACGTAAGCTGTGATCCGGCGACTCTGGCCAGAGATCTCCGGCTCTTTGCGGACGGGGAGGGGGATGTCTCTTACCGGATTCAGCTCATACAGCCGGTGGACATGTTCCCGGAAACTTCCCACGTCGAGACTGTCTGTCTACTAACACATTCTTGAACTAAGGGGCCTGAAAAAGCCTGAAATACTGGGGTTTCCGTCACCGGAAGCAGCTCGTGCTCCGCGTGATGGAAACCCTCTTTTATGTCTGCGGGAACTGGTCAAGAAGCAGGGTTGTGGCTATGACTTTACTATTTCAGAAAACGAGTCAACGATTTTACTATTTTGGGCAAAACGAGAAAACGATTTTACTATTTGGGGCAGGTCGAGGCTATGAGTTTACTATTGCTCTGCCATGTAGGTGATCTCGCGTTTTGCCTGTCCTCCGAGATAAGCGTAAACGACATACCCAGCGTTTCTTACTGAGTCAGCAGCATCTGCTCCGGCATGCTCGTTCATAGCGAGAAGTGCGCCATAAAGGGCCACAACGTTTTTTGCTTTTTCATCAGTGACTTCGCCATGTTCTTTCTGGGCTTCTGTGATGGCAAGTAGCGTATCTGATATGGAGCTGATTTTCTGCATCAGCTCATTGTATTCAGCCTGCAGTCTATCGACCAGGGCTTGCATTTCGGAAACCTGACGCTGGGCTTCTGCGATCAGAATCTTTCCATCCTCTTTCATGAATAATCTAACAAGGGTCTCCGCTGTTACGCTGGATGCCTGCTGTTTGCTCAGACCGGAGGCCATAAGCTGGCGAATAAGATCATCGGTCATACTCATACCTCTTGTTCCAATCACTGATCATCTTGGCTTC
>CACXFK010000172.1 GCA_902766945.1 uncultured Lachnospiraceae bacterium
GATACCTGGCCGGGCACACGACAGTTTATGCGGACGGATCCGCATAGAAGAGGGGGCGGCGCGGCCGCCCGGGAGGCGGGAAATGAACAAAGAGACATGTTCCGCATGCGGCACAAAGCATAAAGAACGCACCGAGGAAGAAAAGAAAGCCCTGATCACGAGGCTCAGGAAAGCGGAGGGACAGATCAGGGGAATCGAAAAAATGGTCGACCAGAACGCTTATTGTCCGGATATTCTGATCCAGGTTTCCGCTGTGACGAACGCTCTGAACAGCTTCAACAAGGCGCTCCTCGCCTGCCACATCCGAAGCTGCGTTGCGGACGATATCCGCTCCGGCCGGGAAGAGTCGATCGACGAACTGGTCGGGATCCTGCAGAAACTGATGAAATAAACGGGAGTGAGTGACATGGAACAATATCTTGTAACGGGGATGAGCTGCGCCGCCTGCCAGGCGCGCGTCGAAAAAGCCGTTTCCGCCGTGCCGGGCGTTGCGTCCTGCTCGGTTTCGCTGCTGACAAATTCGATGGGCGTCGAAGGAACCGCCTCGCCGGATGCGGTCATTACGGCTGTTGAGAAGGCCGGATACGGCGCTTCGCTGAAAAGAGCCGGCGGAGCCGCCCGGACAGAGGGAAGCGCGTCTTCCGGATCGGCGGACGAAGAGGCACTGAAGGATCACGAGACCCCGAAACTGAAGAGGAGACTGATTCTCTCCGCGGCCTTCCTGATTGCGCTCATGTACATCACGATGGGCCACAATATGTGGAACTGGCCCCTGCCGGCGTATTTTGAGCATAATCACCTGGGGCTGTCCGTCACGCAGATGCTGCTGGCCATCGTCGTGATGATCATCAACCGGAAGTTTTTTACGGGCGGATTCGGTTCGCTTCTGCACGGCGCGCCGAATATGGATACCCTGGTGGCGCTCGGTTCTTCCGTCTCTTTCGGATGGAGCCTCTTTGTCGTCTATGAGATGTGCGGCATGATCACAAAAGGCATGAGCAATGCCGATCTGATGCCCCTTTATCACAACCAGCTTTATTTCGAGTCGGCTGCAATGATACCGGCGCTCATCACCGTCGGCAAAATGCTGGAGGCGATGTCCAAGGGAAAGACGACGGACGCGCTGAAGAGCCTGATGAAGCTGGCGCCGAAGACGGCTGTCCTGATCCGTGACGGGCAGGAAACGGAAGTCGGCATCGAGGAAGTGGCCGAAGGCGATCTGTTCGCCGTAAGGCCGGGCGAGAGCATCCCCGTGGACGGCGTCGTCGTTTCCGGTTCAAGTGCGGTAAATGAATCCGCCCTGACGGGCGAGTCAATTCCGGTCGACAAGCGCGAGGGGGACAAGGTCAGCGCCGCCACCATCAACCAGTCAGGCTATATCCGCTGCCGTGCCACAAGAGTCGGCGAGGATACGACGCTGTCACAGATCATCCGCATGGTGTCGGACGCCGCGGCGACAAAAGCGCCGATCGCCAGGATCGCGGATAAAGTGTCCGGGATCTTTGTACCGGCCGTGATCGGGATCGCTCTCGCAGTCATCTTCGGATGGCTTCTTGCGGGACAGAGCATAAGCTTTGCCCTGGCGCGGGGGATCTCGGTGCTGGTTATCTCATGCCCGTGCGCCCTCGGTCTCGCAACACCGGTTGCGATCATGGTCGGAAACGGCATCGGGGCAAAAAACGGCATTCTGTTTAAGACCAGCGAGGCGCTGGAGCAGGCCGGACGGATCGAAATCGTCGCGCTGGATAAAACCGGCACGATCACATCCGGAGCTCCGGCCGTGACGGATCTCTATCCCTCTCCGGGGATTACGGAAGAGGAACTGATCGGCAAAGCGGCTTCGCTTGAACAAAAGAGCGAGCATCCGCTCGCGAAGGCGGTCACCCTCGAGGCGGCGCAGCGGGGAATCGAGCCGCCGGAGTCTGCTGATTTCCGCGCTCTTCCGGGAAATGGCCTCACCGCAACGGTTCTTGGTCACACCTTAAGCGGCGGGAGCGGAAGCTTTATCCGCTCGATCACAGAGGTGGACCGCGCGATGCTTGACAAGGCAGATGAACTGGCGGAACAGGGAAAGACGCCGCTGTTCTTTGAAGAAGACGGAAGGCTTCTCGGCATTATCGCGGTTGCCGACGTCATAAAGCCGGACTCGGCGGAAGCCGTGCGGCAGCTTGAAAATATGGGAATCCGGACCGTCATGCTGACCGGCGACAATGAGCGGACGGCCCGCGCCATCGGCCGCGAAGCCGGCGTGCGCGACGTGATTGCCGGCGTGCTCCCGGAAGGAAAGGAAGCCGTCATCCGCTCACTTGGCGAAGAGGGACTCGTCGCCATGGTGGGAGACGGAATCAATGACGCGCCGGCCCTGGCCCGCGCGGACATCGGCATTGCGATCGGTGCCGGGACAGACGTGGCGATCGACAGCGCCGATATCGTGCTGATGAACAGCACGCTGACCGACGTCGCCTCAGCCGTCCGGCTGAGCCGCGGAACGCTGCGGAACATACATGAAAATCTGTTCTGGGCATTTTTCTACAACATGATCTGCATTCCGCTCGCGGCAGGGCTGTTCCCGTGGAAGATGAATCCGATGATCGGAGCCGCCGCCATGAGTCTGTCGAGCTTTACGGTCTGCATGAACGCGCTGAGGCTGAATCTGTTCAGGATACATGATACGTCCCGCGACAAGCCGGTGAAGCACAGGAAGCGTGATACCGGGAGACCGGATCCGGATAAAGAAACTTTGCATCAGGAAAGGAGAACGGAAAACATGGAAAAGACAATCAGGATCGAAGGCATGATGTGCGCGCACTGCGAGGCGACTGTGAAGAAGGCACTTGAAAGCCTTGACTTTATCGCATCCGCCGCGCCGAGCCATGAGGAGAAGAAGGCGGTCGTCACGCTCTCAGGCGAGTACGATGAAGCGGCGGTCAGAAAGGCAATCGAAGACAAAGATTTCCAGTATATCGGGACAGAGGACAATGGATCACTTTGAACTTGTATCGGAATATGCCCCGACCGGGGACCAGCCGGAGGCGATCCGCAATCTGGTGGAGGGTTTCCGGTCCGGCAATCAGTGCCAGACGCTGCTCGGCGTGACCGGGTCGGGGAAGACCTTTACGATGGCCAACGTCATAAAGGAACTGAATAAACCGACCCTCATCATTGCGCACAATAAGACGCTGGCCGCGCAGCTGTACTCGGAATTCAAGGAATTCTTTCCGCATAATGCGGTCGAGTATTTCGTATCGTATTACGATTATTATCAGCCGGAAGCATACGTTCCGTCGTCGGATACCTATATCGAAAAAGACTCTGCAATCAACGACGAAATCGATAAGCTGAGGCTGTCGGCCCTGTCTTCGTTGAGCGAGAGAAGAGATGTCGTCATCGTCGCGTCGGTTTCCTGCATCTACGGCATCGGCGCGCCGGATGATTTTATGAATATGATGACTTCGGTGCGTCCCGGGATGGAAAAAGACCGGGATGCTCTTTTGCGTGAACTGATCGACATGCAGTACGAGCGCAACGAGATCGATTTCCACCGCGGCTGCTTCCGCGTAAAGGGGGATACGGTCGAGATCATACCGGCCGACGTCAATGAGTACGCCCTCAGGGTCGAATTTTTCGGGGACGAGATCGACAGGGTCGCGAAAGTGGATCTGCTGACCGGGGACGTTCTTTCGGAGCTCACGTACGCGCCGATCTATCCCGCCTCTTTCTATGTCGTGCCGGAAGACCGCATGCGGGCGGCCTGCGACGCGATCGAGATCGAAAAAGAGGAGCGCGTCCGTTTCTTCAAATCCCGCGACAAGCTTCTGGAGGCCCAGCGGATCGAGGAGCGGACCAATTTTGACGTCGAGATGATGAAGGAGACCGGTATCTGTTCCGGCATCGAGAATTATTCGCGCCATTTGACGGGAAGGGCGGAGGGACAGCCTCCCTATACCCTGATTGATTATTTTAAAAATGATTTCCTGATCATCATAGACGAGTCCCATAAGACGCTTCCGCAGATCGGAGCGATGTATAACGGGGACAGAAGCCGCAAGACGACTCTCGTTGACTACGGGTTCCGGCTGCCCAGCGCGCTCGACAACCGGCCTTTGAATTTCAGTGAGTTTGAGGAGAGAATCGACCAGGTGATGTTCGTATCCGCGACGCCGGGCTCCTATGAGGCGGAGCATGAGCTCCTCCGGGCGGAGCAGGTGATCCGGCCGACCGGGCTTCTCGATCCGGAGGTGGAAGTCCGTCCCGTTAACGGGCAGATCGACGACCTAGTCGGGGAGGTCAATAAAGTGACCGCGAAGAAGGGGAAGGTTCTGATCACGACCCTCACGAAGCGGATGGCAGAGGATCTGACGGATTATATGAAGGAACTCGGGATCCGGGTCCGGTACCTCCACTCCGACATCGATACACTCGAGCGGACCCAGATCATCCGGGATATGCGGCTCGACGTCTTCGACGTGCTGGTCGGGATCAATCTGCTCCGCGAAGGTCTCGACATACCGGAAATCACACTGGTCGCGATCCTGGATGCGGACAAGGAGGGATTCCTCAGATCCGAGACGTCCCTGATCCAGACGATCGGCCGCGCCGCCCGGAACTCCGAAGGGCGGGTGATCATGTATGCGGACGTGATGACGGATTCCATGAAAAAGGCGATCAGCGAGACAAACCGGCGCCGCGCGATCCAGACGGCTTACAATGAAGAGCACGGCATCACGCCGACCACAATCCGGAAGGCTGTGCGCGACCTCATTTCCACGGCGAAAGAAGTGGCCGAAACGGAACAGAATCTGGGCAAGGATCCGGAGGATATGGACCGCGACGAGCTGCTGGACCTGATCGCGAAGGTCGAGAAGCAGATGAGGGCGGCCGCAGCGGAGCTGAACTTCGAGATGGCGGCGGAGCTGCGCGACCGCATGGTGGAGCTGAAGCGCAATCTGGACGACGCGGAGGACACCGCGATGCGGATCCGGGCAGCAAACCGGAAGATGCCCGGCGCGGCGGCCGGAACAAGCGCACCTCAGCCGAAGCACACCGGAAAGAAAGGCTACAGCAAGGGACGCCGCTACAACCGCGGCGGGAAAGCCTGAGCAGACCTTCCGGGGCACTCTTTTCCGGGTTCCCCGGAGGCGCCCGGGCCGCTTTCTGCGGAAAAAACTGACTGGAAACGGATAAATATGGCGGCTGTTCACAGAAGTTTCACCGCAGCCATGTATGCTCTTTTATGTGTACATTTTTCTATGCATTTTTCGTATCGAAGCGGCTGCGGGGCGTCCGCACAGCGGACCGCGAACGGATGGATCGGGGACCGTTTCGCAGATGCAGTCAGTCCGCACTCGTTCGGAGATCGTGCGCTACAACGGAACAGGGAGGTGCAACAGACTACTATGAAGGGGATTTTCCGGTCGAAATACACGCTGCTTGTCGTCTATGTGCTCATGGCGGCGGTGTGCATTTATCTGAATCTCACATCAGGCTCCGTCGATCTGTCCAATATCATCGTGAGCGCGGCTCTCTTTATCGTCGTGCTCGGACTTTTTATCTACGCGTTCAGCCGGTTTGCGGTCATCGACCGCATGATCGACGAGCTGAATGAAGCGGCCGATACGATCCGGGATGACTTCGGCATGAAGAAGCAGTATCTCTGGAGATATTATCAGTCCCGCGACAATCTGTTCACCCAGGATATCCTGAGGAAGAAATACGCGGAATACCGGGCTGAGATCGAGCGCCTCGAGATGCTCTCCGGCGACGTGTACCGCTGCGACATCGAAGATTATGTCAACCAGGAGCTGATCGATGACACGATCCGGCGCAACGTGCTCAATCTGGTGAGCGGCACGATGACCGGCCTCGGTATCCTCGGAACCTTTATCGGCCTCACGATCGGCCTGCAGCAGTTTAATACCGGAAATGCCGACGAGATCACGCGGAGCATCGCCCCTCTGATCCAGGGTATCAAGGTTGCGTTCCACACCTCGATCTACGGCATGGTGTTCTCGCTGATCTTCAGTTTCGTCTACAAGAACAAGATCGATCAGGCGACGGATGCCATGGACCGCTTCCTGGATGCCTATGATCACTATGTCGTTCCGGACTCGAAAAATGAGAGCCAGCGGCAGATGCTCGCGTTCCAGAAGACGCTTGCCGACGGGATGACCGAGATCGGAAGCAGCTTTTCCAAGGTGGTCGCGGATGAAGTCGATTCGATCATGACGCCGCAGATGAACCGCATGAACGACACGATCGAAAAGTTTGCCTATGTGGCGAGCCGCGCCCAGGTGGACGGCGTCAACGCGATCGTGGAGAAGTTCCTCGGCGAGATGAACCGCCAGCTGAACGGCGCATTTAATGAGCTGGGCAGATCCATGAAAGAGACGGCCGATTTCGAGAAGGAGAACCGCAATTATATGCGCGACATTCTTCGCGAGATGGACGGCATGTCTTCGGATCTGGAAAAGACGTCCGCCCTTCTCCAGAAGACGATGGAAAACATGGGCCAGTATGTCGAGTGGATGAATCAGATCAACGCCTCGACCGCGGACCAGCTGCATGCAGCCGAGAACCAGCTCGCGGCGATGGCGGCCCAGTCCGAGGCCCAGCAGGAATATATGCGTCAGTTCGTGGAATACACACGGGAAATCAGCGACTCGTCCACAAAGTACAGCAACGCGATGGCCGACCAGCTCGGCTACCTGCAGCAGATGGACAGCCGGATCTCCGAGACGGCGAAGAAAAATATGGACGATGTGTTTGCCTCTGCGCGTGAAGCGAGCCGAAAGGTGGCGGAGAGCGCCCAGTCCGCAAATGCGGCGCTGATCCGGAATATGGAGAGCGCATCCGAGACGATTACGCGGACCGTCCAGTCCGACGCCAATACCATGCTCCGCTCTTCGAGTTCGATCAGCGGCACGATGAGCCAGTCGGCCGAGGATCTGATGAAGGCGGCGCAGCAGATGAACGCGCAGCTTGTCGAGTCTCTGAATTCAACGCTTGAAGCATATGACAAGAGCCTGGTGCGGATCGTCGGACAGCTGAATGCCACGGCGTCGCGCATTGAAAATGCGACGAACAAGGTGCCGCAGGTTGTCTCCGACGCGTACGAAGGCATGCAGAAATCCTTTGACCTGATGGCAAGAGAGACGGCCGCGATGGTCCGCTCGATGGACCAGGTCCGCAAACAGCTGAAGGCGCAGGCAGACGGCCGGACGGCTGAATGAGCACTGTTTTCGAAGGAGAGCGATCAAGGTGGCGAGAAGAAGGAAGAAAAGAAGAGAAGATGAGGAAACTTCGTACTGGCTGTCGTACTCGGATATGATGGCCGGCCTGCTTCTTATGTTTGTCATCATCATTTCCTTTACCATGATGCAGTCCAGGATGCAGTACGAGGAGGACGCAAAGCGCCTCCGCGCACAGCAGGAAACGCTGGAGGAGCAGCAGGCCACGATGGAAGACCAGCAGACCACGCTGGAGGAGCAGGAGGAGACGCTGGAGGAGCAGCAGAAAGCGCTGAAGAGCCAGCAGGAAAAGCTGGACACCCAGAAGACGACGCTGGAAAGCCAGACGAAGCAGATGCAGGAGCAGCAGAAAACTCTTGAGGATCAGCAGAAGGAACTGGAAAAGCAGCAGAAGACGGCTGAGACCCAGCAGAAGCAGCTGGAAGAAAAAGAAGCGACCGTGGTGAGCCAGACCGAGCAGCTCAAAGCGCAGCAGTCATTGCTCGATGAACAGGAGAAACAGCTTACGGCCGCCCAGAGCGAGCTGAAGGACCAGACCGCGAAGCTGGAGGAGCAGCAGGGGCAGATCGAGAGCCAGCAGAAACAGATGCAGGAGCTGATCGGCATCCGGACCGAGCTTGTGGAGGCGCTCAGACAGGCCTTTGAGGGCACGGCCCGCGTATCGGTCGACGCCAAGACCGGCTCGATCATGTTTGACTCGAGCGTCCTCTTTGATTTCAACGAGTCGGAGCTGAAGCCGGAGGGCGAGAGCTTTCTCCGTGATTTCCTGCCGCAGTACTTCAACGTGCTCCTAAGCGACGAATTCAAGGACTATGTCTCCGAAGTCATCATCGA
>CACXFK010000173.1 GCA_902766945.1 uncultured Lachnospiraceae bacterium
ACGTGTTTCATAGCTTCCGTAATGCAACGAGTATAGCACGCCTGAGGCTTTACTGCAATAAAGCGGGGGCGAGTGGTATTTGTTTGACACTCGGTTTCGCATTGCCTATAATGGAATAGACCTGAAACCGGTTTTTAGAACAGGAGAAAAAGATGAAGAACAGTAAAAAATGGATAGCAGCGGCAGCCCTTTTAAGTCTCACCATGAGCGCACCCTGTGCGGCGGCAGAGGCCGGGCCGGAGCGCCTCCCGGCCGCAGAGGTGACCGTTTTTGCGGCAAAAAGCTTAAATAGTGTGCTGGAGGATCTGATTATCAAGTATAATGAGACACAGCCGGACATCAAAGTGACCGGCAGCTATGACAGTTCCGGGACGCTTATGACGCAGATCGAGGAAGGCGCTCCCTGCGATGTCTTCTTCTCCGCGGCTCAGAAGCAGATGAATGAGCTGGAGGAAAAGGGATTTCTTGTGGAAGGCACCCGGCATGACGTGGTCAACAACCAGGTCTGCGTCGTCACTTATGACGGCAGCGGCACGGAAGTGACCGGACTTAAGGATCTCGGCAAGGCAAAGAGCATCGCTCTCGCGGACGGGTCGGTCCCGGTCGGCAAGTATACGCGTGAAGCCCTGGTCGCGGCAGGCCTGCTGGAAGGCACGGAAGATAACTCGGCGATCACATCCGCTGAGATCTCAGAGGCTCTCGGCGGAGTCGAGATCAACGAATGTGCCAATGTCGGCGCGGTGGCGGCAGCGGTTTCCGAGGACTCCAACGAAGTCGGCACGGTCTATTATTCGGATACCTACGGGTACGAGGACCGGCTTCAGATCCTTGAGCAGATCTCCTATGATCTGACCGGAAATGTCATCTATCCGGCCGCGCAGATCGTCAATGCCGAGGCGGATGAAGCCGAGGCGGCCGCGGCGGCTGATTTCGTGAATTTCCTCATTTCGGATGAAGCGAAAGCGATCTTCGAATCCTGTCACTTTGACACGAACGTCGGCGAAACGGCAGAAGAAGCCCCGGAATCTGCGGATTCCGCCGCGGAATAAGAGGCGAAAGGAAAAGATGGACAGCCTGACTGCATTGTTACAGAGTGTGGACTTCAGTCCGCTCATCATCTCGTTGAAAACCGGGATTGCCGCCACGATCATCTCCTTTTTTCTCGGGATCTTTGCCGCGAGAAAAGTGCTGAGAGCGGGACGGCATGTCCGGGCTGTCATCGACGGCATCCTGACGATGCCGATGGTGCTGCCGCCGACGGTGGCGGGCTTTTTCCTTCTGCTGACGTTCAGTCTGCGCCGTCCGGTCGGCTCCGCTCTGTATGAGCATTTCGGCATACGGGTCGTGCAGACCTGGCTTGGCTGCGTGCTGGCGGCGACCATCATTTCATTTCCGCTTATGTATCGCAACGCGAGGGCTGCGTTCGAACAGATCGACGTCAATCTGGTCTATGCGGCGAGGACGCTCGGCATGTCCGAGACCGCCATTTTCTGGCGCGTGATCCTGCCGGCGGCGGGACCGGGCGTTGTGTCCGGGACGATTCTGACCTTTGCGAGAGCGCTCGGCGAGTACGGCGCGACCTCGATGCTGGCCGGCAATATTCAGGGAAAGACCGGTACGATCTCGCAGAAGATCGCGATGGTGATGCAGAACGGGGACTACGCGGCGGCCGGTTTCTGGGTTGTCATCGTGATGGTCATCGCATTTATCATCGTCGTGGCGACGAACCTGGTTACATCTTCAAAAATGAAGGAGGCAAAACGGTTCTGACCTGCCGGGCGGACCGAGACGGATCATGGCACTCGAAGTCAGAATCAAAAAGAAACTGAACCGCTTTTTGCTGGATGTGGCATTTGAGGCCGGGGACGGCGTTTTTTCGCTGCTCGGGGCATCGGGCTGCGGCAAGAGCATGACGCTGAAGTGCATCGCCGGCATCGAGAAGCCGGACGAAGGCAGGATTGTGCTGGACGGCCGCGTGCTGTATGATTCCGAAAGAGAGATCGACCTGCCGCCCCGGAAGCGACGCGTGGGCTATATGTTTCAGGACTACGCGCTGTTCCCGAACATGACCGTTTTGCAGAACGTGATGGCCGGGATGAAGAAGCCGGAAAACGGACGCCCTGACGGAGACGGCGGGGACGGGCGGCCCAAAAGGCTGTTCTTACGCAAGGACAGGAGGCGGAGTGAGGCGGCCGCTTTGGAGAAGGCGGAAGATATCCTCAGGCGTTTCCATATTTATGAACTCAGGGACATCTACCCGGCGAAGCTGTCAGGCGGACAGAAGCAGCGCGTCGCGATGGCGCGCCTGATCGCGCAGGAGGCGGACGTCCTGCTGCTTGACGAGCCGTTTTCCGCACTGGACAGCCATCTGAAGTGGCAGCTGGAACAGGAGATGAAGCAGACGCTTGAAGGGATCGGGCGGCCGGTTGTCTTCGTCTCTCACGACCGGGATGAGGTGTATCATCTTGCGCACCGGATCTGCTGCATCAGCAGCGGAAGGTCTCAGAAGACGATGCCGGTGAAGGCCTTTTTTGAGAATCCCGGGACGGCAGAAGGCGCGGTCCTGTCCGGATGCAAAAATGTCGCCGCCGCTTCTCCGGAAGGAAGCCATGCACTCCGCGTCCGGGAATGGGGGATTACACTGAACGTCCGCAGAGAGATCGGAGCGGAGATTTCCGCGGCCGGAATCCGGGCTCATGCGTTTTCGCGGGTCAGGCGCGCCTCGGATGACAACGTCATTCCGGTACTGGACCCGTTCGTGCTGGAAGATCCGTTTGAGTGGACGATCTCATTTCGTGCGGCGGAAGGCGGCGGGACACTGCAGTGGAAGGTGCCGAAGGCCGTGATGAAGGATGCGGAGATTCCCCCGGAACTGTATCTGGACAGTGACGCCGTGATGCTTCTTTCACGGTCCTAGCGGATCCGGCGACGGCTGCAAACAAAAACGAAACGGAGCATACTGATGAAGCTGATCAAAACCGAAGAAGCGGTCGGGCATGTGCTGTGCCACGACCTGACCCAGATCATACGCGGCGTGACAAAGGATGCCGTTTTCAGGAAAGGACATGTCGTTACGGAGGAGGATATCCCGGTTCTTCTCAGCATCGGCAAAGAGCATCTTTATGTGTGGGAAAAGGACGAATCCATGCTGCACGAGGACGAGGGGGCGGAGATCCTTCGCAGGATCTCGCAGGGAAGCTTCCTGAAAGCGACTGCGCCGAAGGAAGGGAAGATCTCCCTCCAGGCGGAGTGCGCGGGCGTCCTCAAAATCAACAGGGAGAAGCTGATCGCGGTGAATTCACTCGGAGACGTGATGATCGCGACGAAGCGGGGCGATACCCTGATCCGCAAGGAGCAGGTGTGCGCGGGGATGCGCGTCATCCCGCTCGTAATCAGCAAAGAGAAGATGGCGGCAGTCGAAGCGGCTGCAGGGACGGAACCGATCCTGAACATCCTTCCCCTGAAACAAAAGAAAGCCGCCATCCTGGCGACCGGAAGCGAGATCTATAAAGGGCGGATCAAGGATACGTTTACGCCCGTCGTGGAAGAAAAGCTGACAAAGCTCGGCTCGGAGGTGATCGACCGGCAGATTCTGGACGACCAGGCCGGGATGACGACGGAGGCGATCCTGGAATCGATCCGGAAGGGTGCGGAGCTTGTCTGCGTCACAGGCGGCATGAGCGTCGATCCGGATGACCGGACGCCGCTCGCGATCCGGAACACCGGAGCGGAGATCATCAGCTACGGCGCCCCGGTCCTGCCCGGCGCGATGTTCCTTTTGTCCTATTACACGAAAGAAGACGGGACAAAAGTCCCGGTTGTCGGGCTGCCCGGCTGCGTGATGTATGCCGACCGGACGATCTTTGACCTGGTCCTTCCGAGGCTTCTCGCGGACGATCCGGTGCGGGCGGAAGAACTGGCTGCGCTGGGTGAGGGCGGGCTGCTGTAAACATGTCAGGGATGCTTCATGAGTGCCCTCTGCTTGCGGCAGGGCCGCCGCGATGAGAAGGCAGGCGTTCCGGGCGGTCCGGTTCATCACATAAGAACGGAATCAGTTCCTCTTTTGTCCGTTTTGACTGAAGCACGTCCGGATCGTAGGTGCGGTTGCAGAACCGGACCTTCAGGTGGAAGAGGAGGTTCAGATCCTCTTTTTTGAACACTGCCATGATAATGGTGCCGATCCGGTAATCATTCCAGCGGATCCGGTGTTCCAGCGTCATCACGGAGAGACGTGTTTCACGGGCCGGCAGCAGCGTGTGAAGAAACACGATGCCCGGCTTGATCGCAAAGGACGTCCTTGCTTCGCGCCGTGTGATGTCCAGAAGATGCTGTTCTTCCGCGATCCCCTGCCTGATGAGGTCGTTTCCCAGCATTTCCATGATCTGGAGCGGATCGGAGAGCGATTCCCTCTCATGCCAGAAGGCATCGCGGAGCAGCCTGTCGACGGAGACCGGAGGCACCGGCCAGATGTTTTTAAAAGAAAGAAGCTTGATCCGCATGGCGTCTTCGCCGAGCTCCGCAAGCGGATGATCATCCAGAATCACTGTGTCAATGTCATTTGATGCAGTGGTTTTTTTGTTGACTGTCGTCAGAACGAGATCCGTATCCGCATAGTCGAAGAGATCGCGGTAACTGAATGGGAATATGTGTGTGATATCCAGATACAGATCAAAGGATTCCAGTATTTTTCTCTTCAGGCTCCATGCGTTTGCGATATTCCGGTGGGTAAACAGGACCGCCCTCAGCTTTTTCTCGGGATGTACCGCCAGATAGTGCCGGATGGCTCCGCTGAGACAGGCCGCCAGGGAGCACAGCTCATCTTCGTTTAAATACCGGTCAAGATAGTCCGGCGCAATCGTCTGGGCCAGGAACGCCAGTTCATACTCCGCGGACAGGTTTTCCTTGATCGCGGACGTCTGAAAATGAGAAAACAAACTGCTTCCTGCGACCAGCTGGCGCAGGAAGACGGAGAGCGTCTGAACAAACTCCGCATCTTTCGAAAAATCGACCCGGAATACGGAACGGATTTTGTCCAGATACCGGGTAATGACTTCCCGGACAATCTCATTTTCCGAGAAGCGGGATTTCCCGGACAGATCCCAGTCCTCCGACTGCAGCATGACATTGGAGAGGAATTTGCAGATCGGTTTCCTTTCCGAGGGCGGATAGAGGCAGCCGGTTGTTTTTACGACAAGGTCAAAGAGTTCGCTGCATGTGTCAAGGACAAGCGGGCTGTATTCGGAGAGATCATAAGTCCCGGGATACGGATGCCCGGATACATAGCGGTGATGCATGATCGCGAGGGTCAGATTCAGGGCGGACAGCGTCGGATCGTCCAGGACGATCCCCTGGCGGAAGAGGATGCGGACGGTTTCCTGTGAGAGGACATGCAGCAGGTCTTCATCAAGGAAATGGAATCCGTAGTAAAGGCCCCCGTCAGACAGATAATCCCAGTCTTCATGGAAGAGGCTCAGCAAAACCAGGCGGATCCGGTTCTCGTTCTGGCCGAACATGATCTCGTCGTGCTTCATAATGACACGAATAAACGGGGGCTCGTAAGCCAGCTTCTGTTTCAAAGCGCGAAGATCGGACAGGAGGACGGAGCGGCTGACATAGACTTCATCCTCGAGATCATAGAGATTTAAGGGCTTATCGGTCTGGCACAGACGGAAAGCAAGATAACGGATACGCTCTTCTCTTGACAAAAATGCGGTTTCTGTTCTTGTCCGTTTCCGAAGATTTTCCGGATCTCCTGCTTTTAAAAGGAATCCTTTGCTCTGCATGGACTCGATCGTGACATTGTCCCTTTTGAGCAGCTCATTCATCTCGTGAATATCGTTCCGGATCGTCCGGGAAGAGACTTTCAGTGTCTTTGCAATTTCCCGGCTGGTGATGAAGTCACTTTGTGACTGAAGAATATGGAGGATTTTTCTCTGTCTGAGTGAGAGCGGTAACGTTGTCATATATCAATCCCCTGAAGCTTTTCAATCTTTAAACACAGGATGCTCGCGATCTGCGCCCGCTTTGATTCTGTGCCTGGTCTTTTCCACTGTGATCATAGCATTCTCAGTACCGGAGCCGGATATTCCGTTTTTCCTCATATATATGGAAAACAGTCGGTTGAGACTCCGAACGCATATGTTCTAAGATACGTACAAAGAAGTTGAGTGAAGCAGTTGAGCGCGTTTTGGCAGCGGGTGCGTGACATCCAACTGAACAGCACTGATCGTAGACACTTCTTTTTTTGTACCCTTTTTTAGCGTTCCATGAGGATGTGATGACCTTGTGGGTCAACAATATAACACATTTAAGGAGGAATACCAAATGAAACGGAAAGCAGCAGCCATCATCTGTGCAGCAACAGTCGCCGCGTCCCTTCTGGCAGGCAGCACCGCCGCTTTTGCCGCGGACAGAGTCATCGGCATCAACAACTGGTTCGAAGGAGCCTACGCACTTGATATTCTCTGCAACAACGCGAAGTTCGCGGTGGAGGAGAACGGTGACCAGCTGCAGATCTTCAATGATGAAGGAAATGCAGAAAAGATCATCACGGATGTGGAAAATATGATCTCTTCGGGCGTTGACGGCATTCTCTGGATGGGCATGTTCGAAAATAACTTCGTCGTCGGACCGCAGATTCCGAACGAAGCCGGCAAGTATTTCGCATTTTATGACAAGATTCCGTCAAATGAAGATCTCAAAAACCAGATCATCGGCATGGAGTATTTCGCGGGCGGCGTCAGCAACGACAACTTCGCAGCCGGTGAGTCCATGGCTCAGGCCGCACTTGCGGACGGCTGCACAAAGGCCCTGATCGCATCCGCCGAGATCGGCGATCCGAACTCGGATGCCCGCGTGAAAGGCTTCACGGATACGTTCACGGCAGGCGGCGGAGAGATCATGTCGACATCCCGCGTCGCAACCAGCGAGGCAAACGGCCCGCAGCAGGCGTGCGACAACATGCTGGCCGCTTTCCCGGAGTCGGACTGCTTCTATACGACAGGCGAGGACTTCACGCTTGCAGCCCTGAGCGTGGTCGGAAAGACAAATTCGGATCATGAGATCAAGATCTACGGCACGGACCTGAATCCGACCCTTCTTGAGTACCTGAAGGACGGATCTTTAAGAGCGTGCTGCGGCGCGAACTGGACGAGTGCCCTGTACACGGCCATCATGCTTGAAAATGCTCTGGACGGCAAGAAGATGACAGACGAGAACGGATCGGCCGTCATCATCGAAGACGCGAAGATGATCAGCGTTCCTTCCGAATATGCGGATATGTATCAGCGTTTCTTCATCGACGAGAATCCTTATGAGCAGGAAGAAATCGATAAGATGCTCTATGTCAACAACCCGGATGTGACTCTCGATGACCTGAAGACGATGATCAGCAATTACAGCCTTGATGAGCGTCTGATGGCGAAATACAACGCGGGCAAGGTCACTAAGGAAGAACTGGAAGCGCTCGGCATCGAAGTGGAATAATCTTCGAACGTACTTATACGGGACGACCGGAAAACTGAGCAGGAAGGGATGGATCTGTTATGTCAGGTAAGGAACGTGTTTCAGTTTTATCAGGGGAGTCCGCGGCCGGACAGATCTTTAACAAGCTGGTATTTCCGGTCGGGCTTCTGATCATCTATACAATCTTTGATATCATTCTCGGCGGCGGCGTTCTTTGGAACGCCAACGCCATCATGACACTGATCTCACATACCGTGATCCAGGCTTACATCGCCTGGGGACTGGTTTTCATTTTCTCCGGCGGGCCGGATTTCTCGATCGCGGGTTCGATGGTACTGGCCGCCAATATGGGCGCATTTGCAGTCACGGAACTGCACCTTGGCTATTTCGGACTCTTTGTTTTTGCGATCGCCGTCACCATCGTCCTGCAGCTTCTTGCCAGCTATGTCCGTATCCGCTGCGCACTTCCGACCTGGGTCAGCGGCCTGGCCATGCTGATGATTTACGAAGCGATCGGATCTGTCTATACGACGTCGCGGACGAGCATCGGCCTGACCAATATTACGCTTGAAGCCGACCAGTGCCGCGCGCTCGGAAGAGGATACTGGCCCCTGATCCTTCTTGCGGCCGGCACGGTGGTGATGTACTTTATCTATTCCCGGACAAAGATCGGCATAAACTACAGGGCCGTTTCCAACAACGCGAAAGTGGCCGGCTACATGGGCATCGACAGCAAGAAGACGCAGTATATTGCAGCCGTTGTCGGCGCCATTTCCGTCGGAATCGCGGCTGCGATTACAATCAGCTCAAACGCCAAGCAGGATACGTATACCGGTCTCGGCAGTATCAGCGTCATCGGCAAAGCGCTTGCCACCTGGCTCCTCGCCGGTGCCATGGAGAAGAGGCTCAGCAAGCCGATCTGTATACTGCTCGGTGCGTTCTTTACCGCGTTCCTGTTTAACGTGATGACGCGTCTCGGCATTCCCTCCGGGACCTGGCAGGATGTTTCCAACGCCGTCTTCATTCTGTTCTTCGGAGCGCTTTCCTTTGCCGGCACAAAGGAGGTGATCAAGTGATGGGCGAGTATGTTCTTGAGGTCAAAAACCTTTCGAAATCCTTTGGTGTGACAAAAGCCAACGATCATGTATCCTTTGAGGTCCGGCCGGGCGAACTCCACACACTGGCGGGGGAAAACGGATCCGGCAAGTCGACGGTCATTTCCCAGATCGTCGGCATCCAGAAGCCTGACTCGGGCGAGCTGGTCTTTGACGGAAAGCCGTATACGCCGAAGTCCCCGATTGACGCCAGAAACGCGGGAATCGGCTTTGTCGTCCAGGAACTCGGTCTCGTCGACGATTTCGACGCGGCGATGAACATGTTCCTCGGAAACTTTGAACAGTTTACACAGGGCGGCGTGATCCAGCTCGGCGCGATGACTGCGGCGGCCAAAAAGGAATTGAACCGCTGGCATTTCGCGGAGATCCCGATGCGGACAAAGGCGATCAATCTGTCGATCGAAAAAAGAAAAATCATCGAAATCACAAAAGCGCTTTCGGTCAATCCGAAGCTGCTGATCCTCGATGAAACGACCCAGTCCCTGTCCCACGATACAAAGCACAGGCTCTATGAGATCATAGAGGAAAAGAAGAAAGAAGGTGTGGCGATCCTGATGATCACACACGATCTCGATGAGATGTGTGCGCTCTCTGACCGGGTGACGGTTCTTCGGGACGGCAAAGCCGTGGCCACTCTGGACAAGGACGAAATTGATCTCGACAGGGTAAGAAGTCTGATGGTCGGGCGGCAGGTAAATGCCGAATATTACCGCACGGATCATGAATGCATGTTTGAAGACGAAGTCGTACTGAAAGCGGAACATATCAGCGATCACGGCCTCTATCAGGATGTCTCATTTGATCTGCACAAAGGAGAGATCCTGGGCTTCTGCGGACTGAGCGACGCCGGCATTCACGAGATCGGAAAAGCCCTTTTCGCGCTGAAACCGCCATCTTCAGGAACCGTGACCGCGATGCGGAGCGGGAAGAAGATCCGCAAGCCGCTTGACGCGACGAAAAACAAGATTGCGTATGTCCCGAAAGACAGGGACACCGAGGCACTTCTGATGGATGCTCCGATCCGGGACAACATCTACATGCCGTCTCTTCGGGAAATGCAGAAAGGCGCGTGGTTTATCAGTCCGTCCGACTGCAGCTCGATCGCTGAGAAAGCCAAACAGCAGCTGAATATCAAATGTACGGGAATCCGGCAGATCGTCAGCTCTCTGAGCGGCGGCAATAAGCAGAAAGTCAACTTAGGCCGCTGGCTTGTAAAGGATCTGGATATCCTGATCCTGGACTGCCCGACACGAGGCGTGGATGTCGGCGTGAAGGCCTATATCTACGATCTGATGAAGAAGATGAAGGCACAGGGCGTCTCGGTCATCCTGATTTCGGACGAACTGACGGAAGTGCTCGGCATGTCGGACCGCATCGCGGTCATGAAGGACGGCCATTTGAAAACGATCCTGACGAGAAGCGAATCGCTCTCTGAGAGCGCAGTGGTGGAGGTGATGATCTGATGAAGAGAAGAAATACATCTTTGACGGATATTCTTCCCGTATGTACGCTTCTGATCGTGGTCGTGGTCTTTTCCATCGTCAGCGGAGGACGTATCCTGACCGCAAACAATCTGTCTGCCGTGCTCGACCAGTCCCTTACGGTTATGATCGGCGGCATGGGCATGATCTTCGTCCTTTGTCACGGCGGCATCGACCTGTCCATCGGATCTCTGGCCTGCATGTCCGTCTACCTCTCAGCCGGATTCCTGATGAATTACGGTATCGCGGCCACTCTTTCCGGTGCCATCGTGATCGGAACGCTGGTCGGCCTTCTGACAGGAACCGTCGTATCGCGGTTTAAGGTGCCCTCCTTTATGGTGACGGTGGCTTTGCAGACCGGACTTCGGGGAATCTGCAACTATCTTGCAATGACCAAAGGCGTGCTGATCGCGACGCCCGGGATGCAGGTGTTCAATCAGCTGCCGGTCAAGATCCCTGTCGTCCTCATTTTGCTCGCGATCACCTGGTATGTCTTCGAATACACAAGGCTTGGAAAGTATTCCAAGGCGATCGGTGAGAACGAACTGTGCAGCAGCATTTCAGGCATCAACGTGCCCCTGATCAAGACGATCGACTTTATGATCTCGGGCGGCATCTGCGGCGTGACCGGCCTCTTCATGATGGCCCGGACGGGCGGTGTCAGCAATATGCTCGGAAAAGGATTTGAGATGCGCGTGATTCTGGCCCTCCTGCTCGGCAGTGTGCCGGTTGTGGGCGGCATGGACTCGAAGATGTTTAAAGTCATCATCGGCGCGCTGACGGTCCTGATGCTTGAAAACGGCCTGTCCGTCTCGGGTATTACAGGCGGCCTGTACCAGCTGATAGAGGGCATCATGCTCGTCGTGGTTTGTGTGGCGACGACGATGGCCAAGAAATATTCGGCTCTTCGTGACGAAAAACTGATGCTGCAGGTCAAAGCGGAAGAGGGCTGATGTACGTCAGAAATGAAGCCGATCATTATGAAGCTGATAACAAGAAGGGGCGGCCGGCCCCTTCTTGTTCTTTGCGCTGCCCGGACGGCCCGGGCGCTTGTTCCCTCATCCGGAATATGGTACTATATTGCACATGAAAACAAAGCAGACAGCGAGTGATTCTTATCTGACCATTCAGGCGCTGCAGCGGATGCCGTATTACCTGGA
>CACXFK010000174.1 GCA_902766945.1 uncultured Lachnospiraceae bacterium
CCCGATCTCGTCATCCCAGGAAATGCCGGCCATCGGATCCGGGATCATGCCCTCGATCAGGTTGAAATCGCGGATGCCGCGGACGTGCGCAAGCAGCCCTTTTGTTTTGCTGTCGGTGCTGCCCTCTGTGCTGCCGGCCGCTGCTTTGCCGTCGGTGCTGCCCTCTGTGCTGTCGGTGCTGCTGTCGGCGCTGCCCTCTGTGCTGCCGGCCGAAGCGTTGCTTTCTTCCAGTTCTGATGACGCTTCGTCTGCCTGCAGCTGATTCCCCAATACCTGGTCTGCCTGTGACTGATTCCCCTGTGACTGATTCCCCTGTGACTCATCCGCCTGCGGCTGCATATCGGTCAGCGGATCGGTCTGCGCCTGATCCTCCGCTGACGGCTGCATATCCAGTTCGGAGATCCAGAGCTCGTCCTCTTCCTCCTCTACCTCAAAGCCTGCATCCGGGTCATCGAACGTTCCTTCGGCTGCGTCGTAGGCTTCAGCAAAGACGTTCACGGGCGTACAAGCGCTGCATCCGGCCATCCCGATCAGCAAGGCCGCGGCTCCGGCCGCCGCCTTCACACCGGTCTTCTTTATCCGGCGATCAGAAATTCCGAATCTTAAAATCACGCTCCGCCTCCCGCTTCATATCTTTCTTCGCGATGTCGTCACGTTTGTCATAGAGTTTCTTGCCCTTTGCCAGACCGACTTCCACTTTGACCAGGCTGCCTTTGAAGTAGACCTGAAGCGGCACCAGGGTAAATCCTTTCTCCCTGATCTTCTGCCCAAGCTTCCGGATCTCGGCGCCGTGCATCAGGAGCCTCCGCTTCCGAAGGGGTTCGCGGTTGAAGATATTGCCCTTCTCGTAAGGCGCGATGTGCATGCCGTCGACGAAGATCTCGCCGTCGTGTATGTCGACATACGCTTCCTTGATCGAGCAGTGCCCCATCCGGATCGACTTAACTTCCGTGCCGAAGAGTTCGATGCCGGCTTCGTACTTTTCCAGAATAAAGTAGTCGTGATATGCTTTTTTATTGTTTGCTATAACTTTAATCGATTCCTTCATCTGTCCAAAAATCCATAGATGTTAAAAATGACCCCCGCCTTTTCAAGCGGAGGTCTTCGTGTTTACTTCAGAAAACTCATCGACAGAACAAGTGAGAGGACAAAGAAGATGACCGCAAGGATCTTCGTGGCCTTCACGAGACCGCCCTCCATGGATCTGCCTTTGTTCTGGCCCCAGTATGTATCTGCGGCACCTGCGATCGCGCCAAGGCCGGCGCTCTTGCCTTCCTGCATCAGGACGATGGCTGCAAGTGCAATACAGTCAAGAATATAAATGATTGTAAGCAATACTCTGAGAACTCCCATGAAAAACTACCTCCGCCTTATACCCCTTAATGGGCAATCCTGTACATATCAAACGGCATCCGCAGCGGCGCACTGGATACCCGGCCGCCAAAAAACGCCAAATGAGAGTATAACATACCGAAAGCAGTCTTTCAACCTTAAAAATGAAGGCTGTCCGAAGTTTTATGCCGCTCCGGAATCAGAGGCACTTTCTGACCATCTCAGGATCTTCCAGAGCCAGTTCCAGAAGCCGGCTCAGGATCCCCGTATAGCCCTTGCCGAGAGCCTTTGCCTTGTTGATCGTCTGCGGCGATACGCGCAGCGTCAGGACCTGCTTCTTGCGCTCTTCTCTTTTCTGCTCTGCCAGAGCCGCAAATTCCTCGTAGTGATCAGGCGTCATCTTTGTGACCGTCTGATCGACGTTGACCGGTGTAACGTTTTTCTGCTCCTGCTGCGGAACCTGTCTTCTGATTACCATAACCCCTCCTCTTAATTCCTGATTACTCCGTCAGTCCAAAAAGTATGTTTATAATATAACTTTGTGTATTACATTTCACAATCGGCATATTTTCCAAAAACAATTTTCTTTTTTGGGCAATTCAACGGGACCCTTGCGGTTAATGGACTTTTCGGCACAAGATCTTGTCTTTTGAGTTCTTTGAATCTGCGTATTTGTTTGTGTATGTTATTTCGAATTACCGTTCTTACGGAAGGAATGCGGTCAGGGCATACAATCACAGATGTCGAAAGAAGCCGGAGTGCTTTTTGTCTCACAGGAAATCCGTAGGAATTTCCTATGAGACAAAAATCCTCCGCCGAAGCGGAGGATTCCAAATCCGTATATTCTTTTTATTTCTCGATCAGAAGTGAGTGTCCCGTCATCTCCTTCGGGATCTCCTTGCCCATGAGCTCGATCATCGTCGGGACGATGTCGCAGAGGCGGCCGCCTTCGGCAAGGCCGTACTTCGGATCCGCGTTGACCAGGATGAACGGTACCGGGTTCGTGGTGTGCGCGGTGAACGGCTCACCCGTTTCCGGATCCACCATCATGTCGCAGTTGCCGTGGTCGGCGCAGATGAACATAATGCCGCCATTTTCCTTGATGGCTTCAACGGCTCTGCCGACGCACTCATCGACGCACTCGACCGCTTTGATCGCCGCTTCCTCAACGCCGGTATGGCCGACCATGTCGCCGTTCGCGAAGTTGATGATGATGACGTCATACTTGCCGCTCCGGATCGCGTCCACCAGGCCGTCGCAGACCTTCGGCGCGCTCATCTCCGGCTGCAGATCGTAGGTCGCTACCTTCGGGGACGGAACCAGAAGACGGTCCTCACCCTCAAACGGCTCTTCGACGCCGCCGTTGAAGAAGAACGTGACGTGCGCATACTTCTCTGTTTCCGCCGTGCGGAGCTGGGTCATGCCGTTGTCCGCAAGCCACTGTCCGAAGACGTTGTCAAGTTCCTGTTTCTTGAAGGCAACGCGCTTATTCTGGATCGTGACGTCGTAGTCGGTGAAGCAGACGTACGTGGTCTTGATCCTCGGGCCTCTGTCAAAGTGATCGAATTCATCGTCGCAGAAGCAGCGTGAAATCTCTCTCGCACGGTCCGGGCGGAAGTTGAAGAAAACGACGGAGTCATTTTCCTTAATCGTCGCAACCGGCTTTCCGTCCTTCTGAACCACGAACGGGACGACGAACTCATCGACGATGCCCTTGTCATAGGAGGCCTGCATGCCGCAGAGCGGGCAGTCGGCCTTTTCGCCCTCACCCTTTACGAGCGCGTTGTAGGCGATGACGACTCTCTCCCAGCGGTTGTCGCGGTCCATCGCGTAGTAACGGCCGGACACGGTCGCGATCTCGCCGACGCCGATCTCCTTCATCTTGTCCATCAGATCCTTGATGTAGCCCTTGCCGGAATCCGGCGGTGTGTCACGTCCGTCCATGAAGCAGTGCACATAGACCTTGCTGAGGCCGTTGCGCTTCGCCATCTCGAGAAGTCCGTACAGATGATCCGTGTGGCTGTGCACGCCGCCCGGGGATACAAGTCCCATGAAATGCAGGGAGCTGTCGTGCTCCTTTGCGTTCTGCATGGCGGCAAGAAGGTCTTCATTTTCGAAGAAGTCGCCGTCCTCGATCGCTTTTGAGATCCTTGTCAGTTCCTGATAGACGACACGTCCGGCACCCATGTTGGTGTGGCCGACTTCAGAGTTGCCCATCTGGCCGTCAGGAAGCCCCACAGCGAGCCCGGAAGCATAGCCCTTGACAAACGGATACTCCGCCTCCAGCTTGTCCATCACGGGTGTTTTCGCCTCCCAGACGGCGTTGTGGTTGTGGTCCGGATTGAGGCCGTACCCGTCAAGAATCATGATGACATGTGTTTTTTTGCCCATCTTCTTTTCTCCTGTCTTTGCAGAGTGCTTAACTATTTCAGGCTTATTTGTAAACATCGGAACATCGGCGCAATGGCTTTTGTTCCGCATGTAAAAACCGTGTGTTCAATATACTACACCACAGTTTGACTGTCAATCAGACGGATGCGGATACATAAAATGCCGCCGGACAGATACCAGACCGCATCTGAATCAGGATGCATGGTAACCGTCCGGCGGCATATGATTCCGCGATTCTTTGAATTACTTGTAGTTGACGATATCGCCGAAGTCAGGCTTCAGGGAAGCGCCGCCGACGAGGCCGCCGTCGATGTCCTCTTTCGCGAACAGCTCGGCTGCGTTGGAGCCCTTGACAGAGCCGCCGTAGAGGATGCGGATCTCTTCTGCCGTCGCATCGCCGTACAGCTCACGGATCAGGTCACGGATGCCCTTGCAGACTTCTTCGGCCTGGTCGGATGTAGCGGTCTTGCCTGTGCCGATCGCCCAGATCGGTTCGTAAGCGATGACAGCGGCCTTGGCCTGGTCCGCCGTGAGGCCGAGGAAGCCGACCTTCACCTGCTGGCGGATGAAGTCCATCGTCACGCCCTGCTCTCTCTGCTCAAGAGATTCGCCGCAGCACATGATCGGTGTGAGGCCGTGCTCGAAGCACTTGATCATCTTCTTGTTGACCGTCTCGTTGGTCTCCGCGAAGTACTCACGTCTCTCGGAGTGGCCGAGGATGACGTACTTGATGCCGAGGTCTGTCAGCATGTTCGGAGCGATCTCGCCCGTGAACGCGCCTGCGTCTTCGAAATAGACGTTCTCAGCTCCGATCTGGATGTTGCTGCCTGCCGCCGCTTCAAGGGCTGCCGGGATGTCGATCGCCGGTACGCAGAGAAGGACTTCGGTCTCTTCGCTTGCGCATGTGGCCTTCATCGCTTCGATCGTGGCTTTTGTCTCGGAAGGTGTTTTGTTCATCTTCCAGTTGCCTGCTGCGAGAATTCTTCTTGCCATGGTGGTTCCTCCTGGATCTATTCTTTATCTATTGTTTGCACTTTATTCTCTGTCATCAGCCGCCGCAACGCCCGGAAGTTCCTTGCCTTCGAGGAACTCAAGAGAAGCGCCGCCGCCCGTGGAGATGTGGCTCATCTTGTCGCCGAAGCCGAGCTGGTTGACAGCCGCCGCGGAGTCGCCGCCGCCGATGACGGTCGTAGCGTCCGTGACTGCGAGGGCTTCCGCCACTGCGATCGTGCCCTTTGCAAGGATCGGGTTCTCGAAGACGCCCATCGGTCCGTTCCAGACAACGGTCTTCGCGCTCTTGACTGCGTCCGCATAGAGTGTGCGGGTCTTCTCGCCGATGTCCATGCCCATCATGTCGGCCGGGATCGAGGAGGCGTCCACTGTCCTGACTTCGATTTCCGCATCGATCGGATCCGGGAAGGACTTTGTCACGACCGTGTCGATCGGCAGATAGAGCTTCTTGCCGAGCTTCTCGGCCTTTTCGATCATTTCCTTGCAGTAGTCAAGCTTGGTGTCGTCGCAGAGAGACGTGCCGATTTCATTTCCCTGAGCCTTCAGGAATGTGTAGGCCATGCCGCCGCCGATGATGAGCGTATCGCACTTCTCAAGCAGGTTGGAGATAACGTTCAGCTTGTCCGCAACCTTGGCGCCGCCGAGGATCGCGACAAACGGACGAACCGGTTCTTCAACGGCCTTGCCGAGGAAGTCGATCTCTTTCTGCATCAGATAGCCGACAACGTGCGGGCCCTTGACGAACTTTGTCACGCCGACGTTCGAGCAGTGAGCGCGGTGAGCGGTTCCGAACGCGTCATTGACAAAGACGTCCGCGATCGAAGCGAGGTCTTCGCTGAAGGAGTCGATGTTCTTCGTCTCTTCTGCGCGGAAGCGTGTGTTCTCAAGGAGAATGACGTCGCCGTCGTTCATAGCCGCGACAGCTGCCTTTGCGTTGTCACCGACGACCGTGTCGTCAGCCGCGAACTTGACTTCCTGTCCGAGGAGCTCGGAGAGGCGTGCCGCTACCGGTGCCAGGGAGAACTTCTCTTCCGGGCCGTTCTTCGGCTTGCCGAGGTGGCTGCAAAGGATGACCTTGCCGCCGTCCGCAACAAGCTTCTTAATGGTCGGAAGCGCAGCGACCAGACGGTTCTCGTCCGTGATCTTGCCGTCTTTCAGCGGCACATTGAAGTCGCAGCGGCAAAGGACGCGCAGGCCCTTGACGTTGATGTCGTCAACTGATTTCTTGTTAAGTCCCATATCTGTTTCCTCCGTAAACTAAACCATATTTCTGAAAATGAATGAAGGGTCCGGTCCATGCAAGACCGGACCCTTGAAGAGTCATAAATCTTAAGATCAGGCGCCGAGGAGCTTGCCGAAGTGCTTGATCGTGCGGACCATCTGGCTCGTATAGGAGTTTTCATTGTCGTACCAGGAGACGACCTGAACTTCTGTCGTGCCATTGTCCAGCGGAAGAACCATCGTCTGTGTCGCATCGAACAGGGAGCCGAATCTCATGCCGACGATATCGGAGGAAACGATCTCATCAACATTGTAGCCATAGGACTCATTGGCAGCAGCCTTCATAGCGGCATTGATCTGATCCTTGGTAACGTTGCCTTCAACAACAGCGGTAAGGATGGTGGTGGAGCCTGTAGGAGTGGGAACACGCTGTGCAGCGCCGATGAGCTTGCCGTTC
>CACXFK010000175.1 GCA_902766945.1 uncultured Lachnospiraceae bacterium
CGTCGCACGAATTGGGCTATCGCCAAATGGTAAGGCAACGGACTCTGACTCCGTCATTTCCAGGTTCGAATCCTGGTAGCCCAGCGAAAAAGACCGCATGTGAGTGTTCGCATGCGGTCTTTTTATTCACCGTTTCGACCGGAGCATCCGCGTCCGCGCCCGGACCGCGAAGAAACACTGTACTTCGCGAAAAATGTTTCGTATGATAGAAAAGCAGCACGCACAAGCACTCAGAAACACAGGAGAAACAGGGATTCCATGTCTACATTTGAATTTACGTCACGCGTACGCTACTCCGAGATCCGCCCCGACGGCGTGATGAGCCTGCCCGCCATCGTGAAACGGCTGCAGGACGTCTGCGTCTTTCACGCCGAAAACATCGGGCGGGGACCGTTTTTCTGGATCCGCGAAAAATGCAGCTGGATCATCGTCTCATGGCAGCTCGTGATCCGCAGCATGCCCCGCTTCGGCGACAACCTCACGACAAAGACCTGGGGCTACAGCTTCCACGCGATGGAAGGCGACCGCAACTTCGTCATAACCGGTGACGACGGCCGGATCTTTGTCGAAGCGGCCGCCCGCATGATCTATTTTGATCTTGACAAGCAGCGGCCGGTCCGGGTCCCCCGCGAGGAAATGGAGGGATACGGCACGCACGATAAACTCGAGACCTTCGAGTATTCGCCGAGGCGGATCAGGCTGCCCGAGGGGCCTTATGTGCCGGAGGAGCCGATCCCGATCCAGCCGATGAACATCGACACCCTCGGCCACGTCAACAACCTGGTCTATATCGAGGCGGCGATGCAGTATCTTCCGGAGACGTTTCAGGTCAGCGAACTGCGCGTCCAGTATCTCCATCAGGTGAAAAAGGGAGAGGCGCTCTGCCCGAAGCGGTATGAGGACGGAGAGCATGTCGTCATCGTGCTTGAAAATGGCGCCGGCGATATCTGTTCGATCGTGGAGTTTTTATGAGGAGCTCTTGAATCCGGCAAGGCATTTGGTATAAAATAGGGCACATACATTGATGAACAGCGGGAGCAGCAGATGATTGAGCTCGGAAAGAGACAGAAATTAATCGTAGTCAATATAAAGCCGCACGGCGCGTATCTTGGGGAGACCGGGGATGCCGCCGCCGATGCCCGTGTCCTGCTGCCGGCAAAACAGGTTCCGGAAGGTGCCGCGAAGGGGTGCGGGATCGAGGTCTTCGTGTACCGCGACTCCGACGACCGTCTGATCGCGACGACCGACGAGCCGCTGATCGAGCTTCACAAAACCGCCGTCCTGAAAGTGCGGGACGTCACCTCGATCGGGGCCTTTCTTGACTGGGGACTTCCGAAGGACCTGCTTCTTCCTTTCAAGGAACAGACGAGGAAGCTGAAGGCCGGCGACGAGGTGCTCGCGGTGCTTTATGTGGACCGGAGCAACCGGCTCGCCGCAACGATGAAAGTGTATCCCTATCTTCGGACTGATTCGCCGTATATACCGGGCGCCGTCGTGTCCGGGTGGATCTATCAGATCACGGAGGCAGGGGCTTTTGCAGCAGTGGACCGCATCTACTCGGGACTTATTCCGGCGAGAGAACTGCCGTCTTCCTGCCGCGAAGGAGACGAGCTGCCGCTTCGCGTGACGGCCGTCAAGGAAGACGGAAAACTGGACCTGGCAGTCCGGGATAAAGCGTACATCCAGATGGATGAAGACGCGGAGTCGGTTTTCACTGTCATTACAGAAGATTTCGGCGGGGTGCTGCCATTTGACGACAAGGCGGATCCGGAGCGGATCCGCAGCGAGTTCGGCCTCTCCAAGGCTGCCTTCAAAAGAGCAGTGGGCAAGCTGTACAAGGAGCGGCGGATCGTGATCGAAGAGGGCAGGATCACGTCAGTCAAGGAATCATCTATGGGAGGAACGCACCATGAATAATGTGATTGAGACGCTGACCAACTTATTGACCAGCTGGGGGAGCCGCGACATACCGCTTCCCGATCTGTCCGCATATCCGTGGTTTCCTACGGCGCTGCTGATCGTGACGGCGCTGTTCGGACTCATCTATTGCTTCTTCGGATTCAAGCTGATGCGCTTTCTCTCGACCCTCGTCGGATTCCTGATCGGTATCACGGTCGGCCAGATCGTCCAGCAGAACGCGCAGTTCGCGCCTCCGCTTGATCTCATCGTACCGATCGCGGCGGGCGTGCTGTTCGCGATTCTCGGATTCTTCCTGTTCAGGATCGGCATTTTCTTCGTCGTCCTCCTCGGAGTTTTCTCGATCGTGATGTCCCTGCTCACCGAGTACACAAAGCTGGATGAGACGGTTGTCGCGATCGTCGCGATCGTCATCGCGGTGATTCTGTCCGTGCTCTCCGTCGTCTATCTGCGCCCGATGGTCATCATATCCACGGCGCTTTCGGGCGGCATGACATTTGCAAACGAACTCTTTGAAAATGTCGTCCACATCCGCTGGGATGCACAGATCGAGACCATCGTAAGACTCGGCGTGGGGCTTTTGCTTGCCCTGATCGGCATGATCTACCAGTTCCGCACGACCAGACATATGAAGGAAGACTAAGCCGCGTATGGCCTTTACACATCTTCACGTCCACACCGAGTACTCGCTGCTGGACGGGTCCAACAAAATAAAAGAATATGTATCCCGGGTGAAGGAACTCGGACAGACGTCCGCGGCGATCACCGATCACGGCGTGATGTTCGGATGCATTGATTTTTACAAGGAAGCCCTCGCACAGGGGATCAAGCCGATCCTCGGGTGCGAGGTCTATGTGTCTCCGGGGAGCCGTTTCGACAAGGTCGGCTCCGTCTCGGACGACCGCTACTTCCATCTCGTCCTTCTCGCGGAAAATGACACCGGCTACGCCAACCTGGTCCGCATCGTCTCCGCGGGATTCACGGAAGGTTTCTACTACAAACCCAGGATCGACAAGGAGCTCCTCGAGCAGTATCACGAGGGGCTGATCGCGCTGTCCGCGTGTCTGGCCGGCGAAGTGCCGCGCCACATCTCGGCCGGCGACTATCAGGGCGCGAAACAGGCCGCCCTCGAATACCTGCGGATTTTCGGCGAGGGAAATTACTTTCTCGAACTGCAGGACCACGGCATCCCGGAGCAGAAGCACGTCAACCAGATGCTGATCCGGATGCATGAGGAGACCGGCATTCCCCTCGTCTGCACCAACGATATCCACTACACCTACGCGGAAGATGTGGATGCGCACGACATCCTTCTTTGCATTCAGACGCAGAAGAAAGTGTCCGACGAGAACCGCATGCGCTACGAGGGCGGGCAGTACTTCGTCAAATCCGAGGACGAGATGCGCCGTCTCTTCGGCTTCATCCCGGAAGCGCTGGACAATACCGAAAAGATCGCGGAGCGCTGCAACGTCACGATCACTTTCGGCGAGCGCAAGATCCCGGAGTACGTCGCCCCGGACGGCAAGACGTCCGACGCCTACCTGAAAGAGCTCTGCGAGGCCGGCATGCGCCGCCACTACGGCGTGAATTACCGTAAGGAGCGGCCGGAGCTGGTGGAGCGGCTGCAGTACGAGCTCGACACGATCGAGAGCATGGGCTTTGTCGACTACTTCCTGATCGTGTGGGACTATGTGCATTTCGCGAAGGACCACGGCATCATCGTCGGCCCCGGCAGAGGCTCCGCGGCCGGCTCGATCGTCTCATACGCGCTCGGGATCACCGAGCTCGACCCGATCCGCTACTCCCTGATTTTTGAGCGCTTCCTGAACCCGGAGCGCGTGTCGATGCCCGATATCGACGTCGACTTCTGTTTCGAGCGGCGGCAGGAAGTGATCGACTACGTCGTCGAGAAGTACGGGAGAGACCGCGTCGTCCAGATCGTGACGTTCGGCACGATGGCGGCCCGCGGCGTCATCCGCGACGTCGGGCGGGCGCTCGACCTGCCCTACAGCGAGTGCGACCGCATCGCGAAAATGATCCCGAAAGAGCTCAACATCACGCTCGACAAAGCGCTCGAGCAGAATCCGGATCTGAAAAAAGAATACGAAGAAAATGAATCGACCCGCTACCTGATCGACATGTCCAGAAGGCTGGAAGGCCTGCCGCGGAACACGTCGATGCACGCGGCCGGCGTTGTCATTTCCAAGAAACCGGCGGTCGAATACGTCCCGCTCTCGAGGGCGGCGGACGGCTCGATCACGACCCAGTACACGATGACGACACTCGAGGAGCTGGGCCTTCTCAAGATGGATTTCCTGGGACTCCGCACGCTGACCGTGATCCAGAATGCAGTGCGGCTTGTGAACGAAGGACTGATGGCGGCGGCGGGCGTGCCTGCGGCCGGCGAAGCCGGCGGGACGCCGGCTGACCCCTGCGCTGCAGCCGTCCGCCCGGACGAAGCCGGCGGAGCCGGCGAAACCAGCGGGACGCCGGCTGCCCCCTGCGCCGCAGCCGTCCGCCCGGACGAAGCCGGCGGAGCCGGCGAAACCAGCGGGACTGCCCCCTGTGCCGCAGCCGTCCGCCCGGACGGAGCCGGCGGAGCCGGCGAAACCAGCGGGACTGCCCCCTGCGCCTCGATCGTCCGCCCGGACGGCGGCACCGGCCTCCTCGACCTCGACAAGGTCGACTACAATGACCCCCGCGTGATGGA
>CACXFK010000176.1 GCA_902766945.1 uncultured Lachnospiraceae bacterium
AAAGCCACGGCAGCCGCCATCGACAAGGACGGATGGCTGCATACCGGAGATCTCGCCTGCATGACGCCGGAGGGCAATTACCGCATCACAGGGCGGCTGAAGGACATGATCATCCGCGGCGGCGAGAACATCTACCCCAAGGAGATCGAGGAGTTCATCTATACGCACCCGAAGGTCAGCGACGTGCAGGTGATCGGCGTTCCGGACCAGGCGATGGGCGAGGAGATCATGGCCTGCATCATCCTGAAGGCCGGTGAGACGATGACGGAAGCCGAGATGAAACAATATGTACTGGATCACATGGCCAAGCATAAGGTCCCTAAGTATATCGACTTCGTTGACAGCTTCCCGATGAACAACGCAGGAAAGATCCAGAAGTTCAAGATGCGTGAGGAGGCAGTCAAAAAGCTCGGCCTCGAGAAAGCGGCCAGCATCGAAACAGCCTGATATGGTATAATGGATAAAAATCGATAATAGGAGTGAAACCATGGCGGACAGAAAAAAGCACTATGTCACGGCAGACGGCAACGAGGCGGCCGCGTACGTCGCCTACGCCTTTACGGAGATCGCGGCGATCTATCCGATTACGCCCTCCTCACCGATGGCCGGGAAGACGGATGTCTGGTCGGCAAAAGGAAAGAAGAACCTGTTCGGGCAGACGGTACATCTCGTGGAAATGCAGTCTGAAGCCGGCGCGATTGCGGCTGTGCACGGCGCGCTTCAAACCGGTGCGCTCTCGGGCAGCTTTACCTCTTCGCAGGGCCTTATGCTGATGATTCCGACGATGCACAGAATCGCCGGCGAGAGACTTCCCGGCGTGCTTCATGTGGCGGCGAGAACCGTCGGCACACACGCGCTGTCGATCTTCGGCGATCACTCCGACGTCATGAACTGCCGCCAGACCGGGTTCGCGCTTCTTTCGACCGGGAGCGTCCAGGAGGTCATGGATCTGGCCGGAGTCGCGCACCTGGCCGCGATCAAGGGGCGTGTGCCGTTCCTGCATTTCTTTGACGGATTCCGCACATCCCATGAGCTTGACAAAGTGGAGCAGATCGACTATGAAGACCTCCGTTTCCTTCTTGATTTCGAAGCGCTCGCTGATTTCCGCGCGCATGCTCTGAATCCGGAGCACCCGATGATCCGGGCAACGGTGCAGAACCCGGATATCTTCTTCCAGCTCCGTGAGGCGAGCAACACCGATTATGCGGCGCTCCCCGACATCGTCGAGGACTATATGCAGAAGATCAGCGCCATCACGTGCCGCTCTTATCATCTCTTTGACTATTACGGCGCGCCGGACGCGGACCGCGTGATCATCGCGATGGGCTCCGTCTCGGGCTGCATCGAAGAGACCGTCGACTATCTGAACGCCCGGGGCGAAAAGGTGGGCTTCATCCAGGTGCGCCTTTTCAGGCCGTTCGACGTAAGCCGGTTTATCGGCGCAATTCCGGAAAGCTGTAAAAAGATAGCCGTGCTGGACCGCACGAAGGAGTACGGAAGTGCCGGCGAACCGCTCTATCAGGATGTCTGTACCGCTCTCAGGGGCCGCTCCGACATGATCGTCGTCGGCGGACGGTACGGTCTTTCCTCCAAGGACACGACCCCGGCCCAGATCGCCGCGGTTTATGCCAACCTGAAAAAGGATGAGCCGCTCAACAGCTTTACGATCGGCATCAACGATGACGTGACGCATCTGTCGCTCCCGGAGGAAGGCCCGCTGTATCCCGATGAGGAAGGCGTTGTGAGCTGCAAGTTCTGGGGGCTCGGCTCCGACGGCACGGTCGGCGCCAACAAAAACACCGTCGAGATCATCAACTCGCATACGCCGAAATTTGCCCAGGCGTATTTTGAATACGACGCAAAGAAGTCCTACGGCGTGACCAAGAGCCATCTGCGGTTCGGCGACCGCCCGATCCGGTCTTCTTACTACGTGAAGTCCGCCGATTTTGTGGCTTGCCACAATCCGACTTATATTGAGAAATATGACATCGCCCAGGAAGTGAAAGAGGGCGGCACGCTCCTCATCAACTGTCCGTGGACCGGGGAGGAGCTGGAGGCGCATCTTCCTGCAGCGGCAAAGCGGGTGATCGCTGAGAGAGGCATCCGTCTCTTTACGATCGACGCGGCCGGAATCGCCGGCAAGCTGGGCCTGGGAGGCCATTTCAATATGGTGCTCCAGTCCGCATTTTTCCATCTGATGCCGGTGATCCCGGTGGAGGACGCCGTCCGCTATATGAAGGAAGCGGCGACGAAAACATACTTCGCCAAGGGCGAGGACGTCGTGAACAAGAATCTCGCCGCGATCGACGCCGGGTGCGACGGGCTGTGCGAGGTGAACGTGCCGGAAAGCTGGAAGACCGCCGAGGACGCACCGTCTCCCGCACGGGATGTGCCGGCTGTGGTCACTGAGATCCTCGATCCGATCAATGAGCAGAAAGGCGACGATCTTCCGGTCAGCCTCCTGATGAAGTACAAGGACGGCGTGATGGATATGGGCCTTACGGCTTATGAAAAGCGCGGCATCGCGGTGCGTGTGCCCGTCTGGGATCCGGACCGCTGCATCCAGTGCAACCGATGCAGTTATGTCTGTCCGCACGCGGTGATCCGCCCGTACCTGATGACGGAAGAGGAGAAGGCTTCCATGCCGGCCGGGATGAAAGCGGCCGCTGCAAAAGGAAAGCAGGCGGAAGGCCTCTTCTTTACGATGCAGGTCTCGGAGGCGGACTGCACGGGCTGCGGCAGCTGCATGAACGTCTGCCCGGCAAAGGAAAAGGCCATCTCGATGGTGCCGGCTTCGGAAGCGGAAGACACATCCGCCGCGTGGCAGTATGCGCTTGGCCTTTCCGACAAGGGCGATGTGTTCGATCCTTATACCGTCAAGGGAAGCCAGTTCCGCACGCCGCTGCTTGAGTTCTCCGCGGCCTGCGCAGGGTGCGGAGAAACGCCGTATGCGAAGCTTCTCACGCAGCTGTTCGGAGACCGCGTCTACTGGGCCAATGCGACGGGCTGCTCGCAGGCGTGGGGCTCCGCGATGCCGGGAATCCCGTACACGGTGAACCGCAAGGGACAGGGACCGGCCTGGTCCAACTCCCTCTTTGAAAACAACGCGGAATTCAGCCTCGGCATGGCTCTGTCCGTGCGCCAGCAAAGGGAAGCCGAAAAGATGCGCGTAGAGGCATTGCTTGCTGAATGCGAAGACGGTGACGTGAAAACCGCTTTGGAAAAATGGCTCGAAACCTACGATGATTTTGACGCATCAAAGGACGTGAGCGAGACACTCGTCCGCGTGCTTGAAGAAAAGGGCGGGGAAGCGGCAGCGGACATCCTGCGCTATAAAGACCAGCTCTCCAAGAAGACGTTCTGGATGTACGGCGGAGACGGATGGGCCTATGATATCGGCTTCGGCGGACTTGACCATGTCATCGCGAGCGGGGAAGACGTCAACGTCCTGATCGTGGATACGGAAGTGTATTCCAATACGGGCGGGCAGTCCTCCAAAGCGACGCCGATCGGGGCCGTGGCCCAGTTTGCGGCATCCGGCAAGAAACGTCCGAAGAAGGACATCGGCGGCATGCTGATGACCTACGGGAACGTCTACGTGGCACAGGTCGCGATGGGCGCGGACAACGCGCAGCTGATCAAGGCCATCCATGAGGCGGTTTCTTATAACGGACCGAGCGTGATCATCGCGTACGCGCCCTGCCAGGAGCACGGACTCCGCTGCGGCATGGAAAAGGTGCAGGACGAGATGAAGCGGGCTGTGGACGCCGGATACTGGTTCCTCTACCGCTACAATCCGCTTGCGGAGCAGAAGTTTACGCTGGATTCGAAAGAGCCGGTGCTTCCGTACGAAGACTTCCTCGGAGGCGAGGTGCGGTACGCATCCCTTCTCCGCACGTTCCCGGAGAACGCGAAGACGCTGTTTGCCGAAGGAGCCAGACTGGCGAAAGAGCGCTATGAAGAGCTCGCGAGGAACAAATGAAAAGTTTCGTTGAAAAATAGTGATTGAGATGTGTTCCTGATTCTTATATAATAATTACATAACAGCAATGTGCTATTTGCATAAAAGAGCGGGCGGACTGTTCCCGCTCTTTTTGCAGATACCGCATGATACAACGTGATACAGGGAAGGATACAGCGATGTCGATGAACACATTTCGCGGCGGCGTCCATCCGGAGGGGCACAAGGAATTATCCTCAGGCGCCTCCTTTGAGTCGTATCTGCCGCGCGGAGAGATGATCTATCCGCTTGGTCAGCACATAGGCCGGCCGGCTTCTCCCGTCGTCAAAAAAGGCGACCGGGTTCTGGCGGGACAGCTGATTGCTGAGGCGTCCGCATTTGTCTCGGCCAATATTGTGAGCGGATGTTCCGGGACGGTGAAGGCAGTTGACCGTCACCGGACGATTGCAGGCACCTTTACGGACTGTGTGATTATTGAAAATGACGGCCTCTATGAGACACTGCCCGGAGTTGGGGTGAAAGTCGATCCGTCTTCGCTTACGAAAGAGGAGATCCTCGCCAAAATCAAGGATGCCGGCATCATCGGCATGGGAGGCGCGGGCTTTCCGACGCATGTCAAACTCGCTCCGAAAAATCCGGACGGGATCAGGTATGTGATCGCAAACGGAGCGGAGTGCGAGCCGTATATCACCTGTGATGACCATCTGATGCGCGAGCACGCGGATCAGATCATGGCCGGTCTTGAAGTGGTGCTGTCCCTCTTCCCGCACGCGGAAGGGGTTGTCATCATCGAAAAGAACAAACCGGAAGCGATCGCGGCCATGCAGAAGGCGGCGGAAGGACGCGGACGCATCCGGATCATGCCTGTTCCGGTCAAGTATCCGCAGGGCGGTGAACGGAGCTGCATCAGCGTAGTGGCCGGGGTTCATTACGGCATCACGGAACTGCCGGCTGACGTCGGCTGCGTGGTGGACAACGTCGGCACGATTTACGCGATCTATAAAGCCGTGTGCGAGTCGACCCCGCTCATGGAGCGCGGCGTGACGATTACCGGCGAGGCTGTGAAGCGGCCGTGCAATCTGATGACCCGGATCGGCGTCAGCTGCGGGGAACTTCTCGAAGCGGCCGGCGGTTTCAAGGACGGTACGGAAGCGGTCAAGGTGCTTGCCGGCGGTCCGATGATGGGCATCGCTTTTGACAATCTGAATGTGCCGCTCCAGAAAAACAATAATGCACTGACGTTCCTTGTAAGGGACGAGGTCGCGGAAGCGGAGCGGATCCAGACGCCCTGCATCCGCTGCGGACGCTGCAGCCGCGTCTGTCCGCAGGGGCTGACGCCGCAGATGATGTCGGCGGCATTTGAAAAGAAAGATTATGACCGGTATGAAAACAAGCTGCACGGTCTCGAGTGCATCAGCTGCGGGTCCTGTACGTTTATCTGTCCCGCCAAGCGCCCGCTGACGCAGGAATTCAAGATCGCCAAGGCCGAGATCATGGCCATTAAACGGGCGGCCAAAGAAAAGGAGGGGGCGAAAGCATGAGTGCATATCTGAATGTTTCGACCAGCCCCCACACAAGGAGCAAACTGAGCACGGGGCGGGTCATGCTCGATGTCATCATCGCCCTTCTGCCGGTGACGGCTGTCGGGATCGCTCATTTCGGAGTCCATGCGCTTCTGATCGTGCTTGCTTCGATCGTATCCGCGGTGCTCACCGAGTATGTCTTTGACCGCATCACGAAGAGGGGAGCGACCTACAGGGACGGAAGTGCGGTCGTGACCGGGCTCCTGCTTGCGATCTGCCTGCCGCCGTCGGTGCCGCTTTACATCCCGATCCTCGGCAGTCTGTTCGCGATCCTTGTCGTGAAGTGCTTCTTCGGAGGACTCGGCAAAAACTTCATGAACCCGGCTCTTGCGGGCCGCTGCTTCCTGCTGATCTCGTTCAGCAGCACGATGACGCGGTACCTGCACCCGGTGGATGCGGTCAGTTCGCCGACTCCGCTCGTGCTGCTGCTTGAAGGAAAGACGGTCAATCTGACCGAGATGTTCCTCGGCACAGGCAGTGCGACCGGCGTCATCGGATGTTCGGCCGCGGCGCTTCTTGTCGGCGGACTCTATCTGCTCGCCACGGACGCGATCAGCTGGGAAATCCCGGTTTCCGTCATCGTTTCGTTCAGCTTGTTCATCGCGCTTTTCAGCGGATTCGGTTTTGCGCCCCGCTATATCACCGGCCATCTGCTCGGCGGCAGTATCTTCATGAGCGCCTTCTTTATGGCGACGGATCCCGTCACCTCGCCGGTGACGCCGCTCGGGCAGCTGATCTACGGCGCGGCGATCGGTGTGATCACAGGCATCTTCCGTCTGTATTCTTCGGCTGCGGATTCCGGAAGCTACGCGATCATCATCGCGAACCTTCTTACGCCGCTGATTGACGAATACATCGTGCCGCTTCCTTTCGGCCTTAAGAAAAATGCCAAGGCCGGAAACTCCGGGGAGTCGAAGGCCCTCACACCGCGCATGTTGATGCCGGCGCTCAGGCTCACGGTGATTACGCTCCTTGCAGGTCTCGGCCTTGCCGCCGTCTTCAACATGACGAAGGACACGATCGAGGAGCAGCAGCTCGCGAAGAAGCGCGAGTCCTACCGCGAAGTGCTTCCCGAGGCTGAAGAGCTCATCGGGGACGACGCACTGACGGCCGTGATCGAGTCGCTCGGAGGCAAGGTTTACGGCTCCGACTTCGGAAAAGCCTATATCAACGACGCGATCGTGGGGAAGGATGCTTCCGGGGAGACGGTCGGCTACGTGGTCAGTGCGTCGAGCGGCGACGGATTTGACGGAAAGATCACCCTGTCCGTCGGCGTCAGCGCGGACGGAACGGTACAGGGTATCGCGTTTACGGAACTCAATGAAACCGCCGGTATGGGCATGCGCTGCGCTGAGCCGGAATTTAAGGATCAGTTTGCAGGACGCGCCGTATCGCAGTTCATCCTGAACAAAGCGGGCGGTTCGGAGACGGATGAAGAGATCGACTCCGTATCCGGCGCTTCGGTTTCGTCGGGCGCCGTGGTGAACGCCGTCAATGCGGCTCTGGACTTTCTGCAGGTCCATGCAGGACTGGGAGGTGCGTGATGAATCGATATCTTGAACGGCTCTATAATGGTCTTGTGAAAGAAAACCCGACCTTCGTCCTGATGCTCGGCATGTGCCCGACGCTCGCCGTCAGTACAGCCGCGATCAACGGGATCGGGATGGGCATCTCCACGACAGCGGTTCTCATCTTATCCAACGTCATCATTTCGGCGCTTCGGAAGGTGATCCCGGATGAGGTGCGTCTGCCGTCCTATATCGTGATCGTGGCGACGCTCGTGACGATCACCGAACTTTTAATCGAGGCGTATCTGCCAGCGCTGTACGACGCGCTCGGCATTTACATCCCGCTGATCGTCGTCAACTGCATCATCCTCGGCCGCGCAGAGGCGTATGCCAACAAGAATCCGGTCGGACTTGCGGCATTTGACGGCATCGGCATGGGCATCGGCTTTACGGCCGCGCTGACCGCGGTCGGCCTGATCAGGGAGTTTTTAGGGGCCGGCACCGCGTTCGGCTTCCAGATCATCCCGAAATCGGTCGAGCCGATCGGCATCTTCATCAAGGCTCCGGGCGCATTCCTTGTGCTTGCGTTTTTGATCGCCGTGCTCAATGCGGCCGGCGTCAAGAACCGCGGGGAACAGCTCGTGAGCGGATGTGACGGATGCTGCGCGGCGTGCTCGAAGAGAGACTGCGGAAAGGAGGAGGCGGAATGAGCTCACTTGTCATGATTATTGTGGGATGTGCGCTGATTAACAACGTCGTCCTGAACCAGTTCCTCGGCATCTGTTCCTTCCTCGGCGTATCGAAGCAGATGAAGGCATCCGCGTCGCTCGGCGCGGCGGTCATCTTCGTTCTCACGATCGCTTCGGCGGTGGCGTCTCTTCTGTACGACTTCGTGCTGAAGCCGCTGGATCTGGACTATATGAAGACGATCGTCTTCATCCTTGTCATCGCGGCTCTGGTCCAGATCGTCGAGATGTTCTTAAAGAAGACATCCCCGGCGCTGTACAAAGCGCTCGGCATCTATCTTCCGCTGATCACGACCAACTGCGCCGTGCTCGGCGTAGCTCTGACCAACGTGCAGGACGAGTACAATTTTATTGAGAGCGTGTTTGCCGGCTTTGGCACAGCCGTCGGCTATACGATCGCGATCATACTGCTTGCCGGTGTCCGCGCAAGAATCGATGAATCCGCGATCCCGAAGCCGCTGCGCGGCGCGCCGGTCGTGCTGCTGAGTGCAGCGCTTATGTCCATTGCCTTTATGGGCTTTGGCGGATTGTCGTAAGGAGGTGGTGTCATGAGTGCGGTCTTGATTGCAACAGTGGTGATCGGCCTCGTCGGCATCGCGGTCGGCATCGCCCTGGTCTATATAGGAAATAAGTTTCATGTCGAGGTAGATGAGCGCGAGACGGCGATCCGCGAAGTGCTTCCCGGCAACAACTGCGGCGCATGCGGCTATGCGGGATGCGATGCCGTGGCGGCTGCGATCGTGGCCGGAGAAGCGGACGCGGCGGCCTGTCCGGTGGGCGGAGCGCCTGTTACGGAGAAGATCAACGCCATCATGGGTACACACTCCGAAGCGGGCGCAAGGAGAGTCGCCTTTGTCCGGTGCAACGGTACGTGCGAACATACGTCGACCAAGAACAATTACGTCGGCATCCGGGACTGCCGGGCGGTCGTCATGTCCCAGCTTTATCCCTGGGACTGCGATTACGGATGCATGGGATTCGGCACCTGCGCGGCGGTATGTCCGCAAAATGCGATCTCCGTTAAAGACGGAGCCGCGGTTGTGGATTCCGAGAGCTGCATCGGCTGCGGGCTGTGCGTCAAAGAATGCCCCAAGAATCTGATCGAGCTGGTGCCGTACGGACAGAAGACGATCGTGCAGTGCATGAACCGGGACAAAGGCAAGGATGTCAAACTTGTCTGTGAAGTCGGCTGCATCGGCTGCCGCCTCTGCACGAAACAGTGCGAGACCGGGGCGATCACGGTCGACGGCAATCTGGCTCATATTGATTATTCGCTCTGCAGCGACTGCGGCAAGTGCGCAGGGAAGTGTCCGCAGAAGACCATCACGGGGGCTTCGTAAGCATGGAAAAGAAGACGATCATAAAAAGCATAGGAATGGGCGCGATCGCGGTGGCGGCCTTTGTCTGGCTCGGCGGATTTGTCGGAGGAAAACCGCAGTTGTACCGTCCGCTTAAGCCGGAAGGGGAAACGCTGACGCGCGAGGACATCGAATATCTGGACGTGGAAGCTCCGGAAGCGACGAGCAGCGACGGGACCGTGACCGCGGAGGACTGGCGTTCGACTTACCCGTATATCACGGCTTCTATGGGAGAAATGGCCGACAACAGCTACACGGTTGACTATCTGGAGGAATCCCCTTATCTGGTCAATATCTACGAGGGTTACGGGTTCGCAAAGGACTATAAGAGCGCCCGGGGCCACAACTATACGCTCGAGGACGTAGCCAACACCGCGCGGCCGCATCCGCTGGCCAACTGCCTGACCTGCAAGACGCCGAATATCGCGCGCATGGTACAGGAGCAGGGAGAAGCCGTTTACTCGATGGATTTCGATGAGGTCTATGCGCAGATGGAGGAGACGGTCAGTTGCTATACCTGCCACGGAAATGATCCGGGCAGCGCCGGACAGCTGACGGTGACCCACAACTACATCATCGACAGGCTCGGAGATCAGATGGATACCATTGATCCGGCGGTTCTTTCCTGCGGACAGTGCCACATCGAGTATTACTTCAAGCCTGAGAACAAAGCGACCTCCGTGGCGTATACGAGCGTCGATGAGATGACGCCGTCCGCGATCCTCGCTTACTACGATTCGATCGGATTTTCGGACTGGACGCAGGAGAGCACGGGAGCCCAGCTGCTGAAGGCGCAGCACCCGGAGATGGAGACCTTCCTTCAGGGCAAGCACGCGTCGCTCCTCAACTGCGCGGACTGCCATATGCCGCTCGTTCAGGCGGAGGACGGCACGGTTTACCACGACCACAACTTCCAGAGCCCGCTTGAAAATGAAGAGCTCCTGAAGGTCTGCGTGCGGTGCCACTATGACAAGAACATGGCGTCCTATGTCAAGGAGATCCAGGACGAGATCACGGCGAGAGAAACCGAGGTCGGCAATAAGCTCTCTGATTTCAAGGATGCACTGGCTGCGGCCGTCGCAAAGGGCGACCGCACCGAGGAAGAGCTGGATAAGGTGCGGAAGATTTACCGCGAAGCGCAGTGGTACTTCGATTACTGCTATGTCGAGAACAGCGAAGGCGCGCATAACTCGGCGCTCGCAAAGGAGTGCCTGACGATCTCCGAGATGAAAGTGTCGGAGGGAATGGCATATCTTACCTCAAATGAACAGTAAAGCAAAACGGCAGGCAGGGGGGCAGCTTGAAGCCCCCCTGCCGTGTTGTTAAGGAGAGAAAACCGTTGGAGAAATTAAAAAAGGCAGGGCGTTTCCTGAGCTCGATGCAATTTGCCATGATCCTCCTGTTCATCCTGGTTGCCGCATGCGTGCTGGGCAGTCTGATCACCCAGGGAAAAACCTATGAGTGGTACGCGGCGGCGTACTCGGAGCGGACCGCCGGCGCGATCCTGGCGCTTCATCTGGATGACGTGTTCCACAGCCTGTGGTTTGTTCTGCTGACCGCTTTTCTGTGCCTGAATCTCCTGCTCTGCAATATCGTGCGGCTGCCGTCGATCCTCAGGCAGTGGCGGGAGAGCGGCACTCCGGAAACGATCCTCTCAGCCGGAAGCAGCGTTCAGGCCAAGATGAAGGACGCGCCGGACGCTGCATTTGCCCGGATGGGATTCCGCCGGGTGAAAGAGGGAAGCGCGGAGGGCAGACGCTGCCTGTACAGTGTGAAAAATAAAGCCGGACTGTTCGGAGCCTGGGTCTGTCATCTCGGGGTGCTGCTCCTGATCCTGGGGTTCGGACTCGGCCAGGTTCTGAAGACAGAGTACGCAGTGTTCGGCGTGCCCGGGCAGACGAAGGAGATCGGGGATACCGGATATCTGCTGACGATCGATGATTTCCGGATCGACGAGCGCAGTGACGGAAGCGTGTCGCAGTATACCGCCGATCTGACCGTACAAAATGCGGACGGCAGCAGAAAGCTTTCCGGCAGCGCCAGCGTCAATTCGCCGGCGTCGATGTTCGGAATGAAATTCTATCAGAACTCGACCGGCTGGGCGGCCGCTGTTCACGTCAAAAAAGACGGGAAGGCACTGCAGGACGAAGTGGTCTGCGCGGGAGACTTTCTGGCAGCTGCCGACAAGCCGGAGCTGGTGATTTACCTGAACGCTTTTTATCCGGACTACGTGCTTGAAAATGGCACGCCGACGACAAAGTCCCGGGAAGTCCGGAATCCGGCTTATCTCTATTCGGTCTATTACCGGGGCCAGATGATCGGGATGAATGCGCTGCTCGGGGACGAGGAGCTGACGATCGATGAGTATACGGTGACATTTTCCGATCCGGAGACTTATACGCTGATTCAGATCAAGCGCGATCCCCTGACACCGCTCGCCCTCATCGGAGGACTGGTCACACTGCTCGGGCTCATCCTGGCGCTTTATGTTCAGCCGGGCAGGATGTGGGCGGTTCAGGAAGAAGACGGCACCTGGACGGTGTGGGGATACAGCCGGAAGGGCGGCGCCATTTTTGCGGAACGATTCCGCGAGGTCACGAAAGGAGAACCGGAACGTGAATAAAGAAGGATTTCTGGCGGTTGAAAACACGCTTTTCACCGTGACGATGCTGCTGTATTTTGCTTCGATGGTGCTCTTCTTTATCTTTATCGCGGTGCATCACTCGGAGAAGGACAGCCGCGATGAAGGGAAGAGCGGACGGATCGCCTGGTATGTTCTTTTCGCGGGCTTTGTCCTGCATACCGCCGCGCTCATTTTAAGGGGAATCGGAGCAGGCCGCCTGCCGATGACCAATCAGTATGAGTTCGCCACGAGCTTTGCCTGGGGCCTCAGCCTGGTCAGTCTGATCTTTATCCGGAAATACCGGTTCGACGTGCTCGGTGCGTTTGCCGCCCCGGTGATCTTCCTCGTGATCGGATACGCCGCGATGCAGAGCAAAGACGTTCATGAACTGATGCCGGCGCTGCGCAGCAACTGGCTCGGCTTCCACGTCTCCACCGCGATCATCTCGTACGGTTCGTTCGGCGTGTCCTTTGCGATTGCACTGATCTTTCTGCTGCGCGGCCGCCTGGCCGCCGGGTCTTTCCTGGATGCACACATACCGTCCAGGGAGAAGCTGGATGCGATCAGCTACAGAGCCGTCTCTCTGGGACTTCTGTTCCTGACCTTCTGCATCATCACCGGTTCGATCTGGGCGGAGAGAGCATGGGGCAGCTACTGGTCCTGGGATCCCAAGGAGACCTGGTCCCTGATCACCTGGCTGATCTACGCCCTTTATCTTCACCAGAGACTGCGGAAGGGCTGGAAAGGCCGCAGCGCCGCGATCTTCGCGGTGATCGGGTTTATCTGCGTGCTGTTCACCTATATCGGCGTCAATACGCTGCTGCCCGGAATACACAGCTACGCCTGAGACCGAACGCTATGAGATAAAAAAACCGGATGGCATTTCCGCCATCCGGTTTTTTTTAGCTGTGAAGTTCAAATCACTTGCGTCTGCTTAAAAGGATCAAAGCTTCGGGCCGGCTGCGACAAGAGCCTTGCCTGCTGCATTTCCTTCATACTTCGCGAAGTTCTTGATGAAGCGGCCTGCGAGATCTTCTGCCTTGGCATTCCACTCTTCGGCGCTCGCGTAGGTATCGCGCGGATCGAGGATCGCCGGATCCACGCCCGGGAGCTCGGTCGGAACTTCGAAATCGAAGTACGGGATCTTCTTGGTCGGGGCTTTCAGGACGTCGCCGTTCAGGATCGCGTCGA
>CACXFK010000177.1 GCA_902766945.1 uncultured Lachnospiraceae bacterium
AACCGGCGCAGTGCACCGGGAGCGGCCTCTACGCGGAGCGGCTGATGGACCAGGTATCGGACGCGTGGCTTTCGTTCATGAAAACGGGGGATCCGTCCACGCCGGCGCTTAAGTGGGAACCGTACACCGAGAGAAACAAAGCAAGGATGAAATTTGCCGAAACGAGCGGCATGACGGATGCGGATGACTGTGTCCTGATTTCTCTGGTGCAGAAGCATATGGCACCTCAGAACTGAGGACGGACATACTTGTGCGGCCGCGGCGCGGATGCCGCAAACGGAAACGGACAAAAGAACCGCGGCCGGCAGCGTATAGTGAGGAGGATCAGAATATGAGCAACAAGGAACTGGTGAGAGCATTTTACAAAGAATTCTTCAATGACCACAATGTGGACGCAGCCCTGAAGTATGTCCGCGAGGACTATATCCAGCACAATCCGGGCGTCGAGCAGGGAAGGAAGGGCATCATGGACGGGTTCCGCGAGAAATTCAAGACGGAGCCGACCTTCCACCTCGAGATCAAGATGCTGATTGAAGAAGATGACATGATCTGCGTCTATCTGAAAAATGTCGATCCGGAAGGAAAAACAAAAGCCCGGGTGGTCGACATTTACCGCATCGAGGACGGGCAGCTGGCCGAGCACTGGGACGTGCTGATGCCGTGCTGATGCCGTGCTGATACGAGGTCAGAAAAGAGGGCTTTTTTTGACCTTCTGATGAACTGATGGTTTGACAGGTCAGTTTCGGAACGGTCAAACTGGTACAATCTCAGGATAGAATCAGGTACCAGGATTTTCTATAATAGGCACAGTATAAAAGCGGGAGCAGGAGCAGATGCGGCATAAGCAGGCAGGCGCATCCGCTGCCGCGAAAAATCATACCGGGGTATCCGGAGAAAGAGGTACTATATGGCAGATTACGAAGCTCAGATTGTCGTCATTGCGGGCGGCCCCTCAGGTCTTTCCGCAGCAGTACAGGCAGCCGAGGACGGCGCAGATGTCATCCTCCTCGAGAAAAATGCGGCGGTCGGCGGCGCAGCGAACATGGGCATGGGCCCTCTGGCGATCGGCTCCCACTATCAGCAGAGACAGATGATCGATATCACGGTCGAAAAAGCGCTGAATATGTTCATGGAGTACACACACTATAATGTCGACGGCCGTCTGGTCAAGAGATATTTCGAGCAGTCCGCCGAGACCATCGAGTGGCTCGAGGACATGGGCGTTGAATTCGAAGGCGCTTACAAGTATTTCACGAAATCAGAGGCAACATGGCACATCGTCAAGACGGATCAGGGCATCGGCCCGCGTGCCGCGTCCTTCATGAACAAGGCTCTTTATGACAGGGCTCTGGAGCTCGGCGTCCAGGTGATGCTTGAGACACCGGCCAAGAAGATCCTGAAAGACGAGGAAGGCAAGGTCTGCGGCGTCCTCGCCACCAACAAGGAAGGCAAAGAGATCGAGATCGCCTGCAAGGCAGCCATCATCTGCTGCGGCGGCGGCGGTGCCAATCCGGACTTCATCAAGGAACAGACCGGCTACACATTTGGCGTCGATATGTTCAACTTCGCCGTTCCGGGCAATGTCGGCGACGGCATCAAGATGGCCTGGGAAGCAGGCGCCGCACAGGTGCCGGTCCGCATCGAGCAGGCTGCGAACTTCGAAGGCATCGATGAACTTCCGCAGAGCGTCCCGAACGTTCTGATGCAGCCGAACCTCCTGGTCAACAAGTTCGGCAAGCGCGTCATGGACGAAGAGCAGATGCAGAACACGACATACCTCAGCAACGCTGCGTCCCATCAGAAGGGCCGCGTCCTGTACAGCATCGTCGATACGACCATCGTAAAGGATTATATCCGCAACGGCGTTGACGAGATCAGCATGGTCCGCTTCAATCCGGATGTCTCCGATTTCTTCGAAGGCGTCGAGATCGCGGAGAAGACCGGAAACAAGGGCCTCTTCAAGGCGGATACGCTTGAGGAACTGGCTGAGAAGTGCGGCATCGACGTGGACAACCTGATCGAGACCGTGGACGACTACAACGACTACTGCGACGGCTACGACGAGGAGTTCTTCAAGAGGAAGAAATACCTCCGTCCGCTGACCAAGGGACCGTACTATGCGGCAGCTGTCCGCCCCGGCGGTTACGGCACAGTCGGCGGCATCCGCATCAACGAAAACTGCGAGTGCTGCGATGATGATTACGAGCCGATACCGGGTCTTTACGCAGCCGGCGCTGACGCCTGCAACCTCTACGATGATTCCTATATGTTCCTGCTTCCCGGCAACTCCATGGGATGGGCCGTCAACTCCGGCCGTATCGCAGGTATGGAAGCCGCGGAATATGTCGAGGACGAAGAGGACTGATCATTCTTTGACACAGGATTCTCGTGACTTCAGTCATGAGAGGAATGTGCAGGAGAAACTCGTCTTTGACATGAGTCCAAAGCTCGTGTCA
>CACXFK010000178.1 GCA_902766945.1 uncultured Lachnospiraceae bacterium
GCCTGATCCCTGTACAGCCTGACGGAATCTTATTACTGATTCACCAAGCGGGCGGCGGTTTGAGCGCCGCCCGTTTTCAGTCAATCTGAACTCTTTATTATGACTTAAGGCCCTCAAGCGTAAGGGCCGGACAGAGGGGAAGAAATCATGGAACAGAAAAAACACATAAGCGGACTGCCCGATGTACTGGTAGCAGCTGCGCTGATGATTGCCGCTTTCTTCCTGCCGTTTGTCGGATACCGCTACAAGAAGGTCAATTATACGGCTTCCGGTTTTGATCTTCTTAAAGGCTTTGCATCCGAAGACGGGAAAGTGGCCTATGCAGCCGGCAACATCGGCGTGCTTCTGATTCTTGTCTGCAGCATCGTGATTCTGGTATGCGCGCTTCTTTGCGTCAAAGAGGTGAAAAACCTCTATACCGGGATCGCCTGCATTGCATCGCTTCTCGTCATTGCGATGAATCTGTATCTCGCTTCCGGCATCGCCGGGGCGCTTAAGAAGGCAAAGAAAGTCCATATCACCTATGGCAGCATCATTTTGCTGGTGCTGGGGTTCTATGTACTGATCCGGACCCTGATCACGCTGTACCGGAACAAAGTCATCTCCGCGCTGGACTTCATGGCGATTCCGGGCATGCTGTATTTCGTGATCAACAACTACATCCCGATGGTCGGTATCGCGATTGCCTTCAAGAAGGTCGACTACAGCAAGGGCATCCTCGGAAGTCCGTGGGTCGGGCTTGACAACTTCAAGATGCTCTTCCAGAGCAACGGGAATTTCTTCACAAGCAATGCCTGGATCATCACGAGAAATACCCTGCTCTACAACGCGGTGTTCATCGTGCTCGGCATCCTGACCGGCGTGGTCGTCGGTATCTGCCTGGCCGGCGTTACAAACGGTTTTCTGCAGAAGTTCTTCCAGACGAGCATCCTGCTGCCGCAGCTGATTTCCTACGTCATCGTGGCATACATCGTCTATGCGTTCCTGAGCAACGAGACGGGTCTTGTCAATCACCTGCTCGGTGAAGCGAACGCCGTCAACTTCTATGCGGAAAAGAAATACTGGCCGTTTATCCTTGTCTTCATTTTCATCTGGAAGCAGATCGGCTACAACGGCATCATTTTCCTCAGCTCCATCGTGGGCATCGACAAGAGCGTCCTGGAAGCGGCCAAGGTCGACGGCTGCACGAAATGGCAGCAGCTCCGCTACGTCACGCTTCCGCTTCTGAAGCCGACGATCATCACGCTGACGATGCTTCAGGTCGGACGTATCTTCTATTCGGACTTCGGTCTGTTCTACCAGGTACCGCTGAACTCCGGCGCCTTGTATGACGTGACCAATACCGTCGACACCTATGTGTACCGCATGCTCATGACGATGAACAACATCTCCGTATCGTCCGCAGCCAGTACCTATCAGGCGGTCGTCGGATTTATCCTGGTCTTCATCGTCAACATGATCGTGCGCAGGCATGACAAAGAAAACGCACTGTTCTGAAGAAAGGAGGAAGAAAGATGGAAGATTCAAGTGTAAGAAGCTCGTCCGACAAGCGGTTTGAAGCCCTTGTCATCATCATCTTAGGCATCTGCGCGGCCTGCGCGATCCTTCCGTTCATCCTTCTGGTGTCCTCCTCTCTGACAGACGAGAACGCCCTGATCAGGGAAGGTTACGCGTTCATTCCGAAGCAGTTTTCAACCTACGCTTATCAGTATCTGATGAGTTCCAACGCCGTTAAGATCTTCAAGTCCTACGGGATCACGATCCTCATCACGGTCGTCGGAACCTGCATCTCGCTGCTCATCGGGCCGATGCTCGCGTGGGTCCTGTCGAGACGCGATTATAAGAGGGCCAAGGTGCTCACGTTCCTTGTGTTCTTCACGATGCTGTTCAACGGCGGTATCGTGCCGTCCTACATCATGTGGACGCAGCTGTTCCATGTGAAGAATACGATCTGGGGTCTTATCTTCCCGACCCTGATCATGAACGGCTTCTATATCATCCTGTACAAGAACAACTTCAGTTCCAATATTCACCCAGCCCTTGTCGAAGCGGCCAAGATCGACGGCTCCGGCGAGCTCAGGATCTATTTCCAGATCGTGCTCCCGCTGTCGCTCCCGATCCTCGCTACGATCGGCCTGATGGTTGCGCTGGGCTACTGGAACGACTGGACCAACGGTCTGTACTATATCAGCAACACCAATCTGTATTCACTGCAGCAGCTGTTAAAGAGCATCATCGATAACATCAGCGCGCTCGCGTCGATGTCCAATACGGCTGCGGCGGGCGAAGCGGTGGCCAAGATGCCGGGCAACTCGATCCGCATGTGTATGGCGGTTATCGGCGTCATCCCGGTCATGATCGCGTACCCGTTCTTCCAGAAGGCATTCATCGCCGGTATCGCGATGGGCGGCGTCAAGGAATAAAACATCAAAAGGTGACAAGGGGACAGGCTCCATTGTCACCTTTTTTAAAAAGGAGACTTCAGAAATCATGAATACGGTCGTTCAGACAACGAAGGGAAAAATCGAAGGGATAAAAGAGAACAACTGTGTCGTCTTTAAGAATGTTCCCTATGCCAAACCGCCTGTCGGCGAATTGCGCTGGAAAAGGCCTGTGGAGGCGGATCCGTGGGAAGGGATCCTGAACTGCACCCGCTTCGGGAACATCACGGTGCAGGATCTCCCGACGGGAAATGAACCCTGGGGCGCCATGTATTATAAGGAGTTTTACGCCGATCCGGACTATCTCCGGAAGATGAGCGAGGACTGCCTGAACCTGAATATCTGGACGCCTGCGGATGCGGAAGAAGGCGACCATCTTCCGGTTGCGTTCTGGATCCACGGCGGCGGCTTCGGCGGCGGCTACAGCAGCGAGATCGAATTCGGCGGAGAAGCGTACGCGGAAAAAGGCGTGATCACCGTCACGATTGAATACCGGTGCGGAGGACTCGGCTTTCTGGCGCATCCCTGGCTCACGGAGGCGGATCCGGACGGCATTTCCGGCAATTACGGAATCTATGACCAGATCGCGGCGCTGAAATGGGTCCGCGACAATATAGCGGCTTTCGGAGGCGATCCGGACAACATCACGGTGTTCGGTCAGTCGGCGGGCTGCATGAGCACACAGGTGCTGATCTCGTCGCCTCTGACCGAAGGGATGATCGCCAAGGCGATCCTGCAGAGCGGTGCGCAGGTACGGAAACATTTCCTTGCGACGCCTACGCTGGCGGAACAGGAGGAATACGGGAAACGCATCGTGAAGATCACCCGAGCGAAGGACCTTCAGGAACTGATGGCGCTTCCTGCAGAGACCGTCAAGGCCGCCAAAGGGCAGTTCGACGGCGAGCAGATGCTGAAGCAGCAAAGTGAAGGCAATGACGCCGGCGGCCTCGTGGTCGTACCGAGCGTGGACGGCGTGCTCCTGAAGGAAGACGTCGGCAGTGCGATCCGGGGAGGCCGCATCAAAAGGATCCCGTACATGGTCGGCTGCACGATCGACGATCTCGGCACAAACGACGCGGACCGCGCGGCCGGCGTGCCGGGACTCATCCTGGAAGAGGCAAAGGCATTCTGCGAGACGCAGGAATCCTTCGGCGCACCGGACACCTACTGCTACCTGTTCTCCAGAGACATGCCGGATGAGGACGGAACCTCCGTGCCGGCTTTCCACACCGCCGAGGTGTGGTACAGTTTCGGCACCCTCGGCCGGTGCTGGCGCCCGTTTACGGAGCACGATTTCGCGATCAGCCGGGAGATGGTCGACGCATGGACGAACTTCATGAAGACCGGCGACCCGAACGGCGGGGCGTGCGAAGGCTGGAAACCGTACAGGAAGGAGAACCCGTACGTCAGAGAATTCCGATGACAGCAGGAGACCGGTATACCTGCATCACGACGAAAGGAGCAATCAAGTATGTTTGACCAGTTTCTGATCCGGAAGGATTCGCTGAAAAATGATTATGCGGACGGAAAAGCGGTCGGCTTCCGGTTCGCGGTGCGGATCGCGGATTACAGGGGCTGTTTCCTGTCGCTTCACAACGGCTATTACATCAGCGTGGACGGCGAGGAATATCCCCGTGAAAAGCAGACCTTTGAAATCAACGGAAAAGCGCCCCGCACATATGAGGAACTCAAGTGGTGCGCGTGGGAGCACTGGGATTACGACGACGAGGGCATCGTCCACGTAAAGAAAGAAGGCGGCCTTGCACCCGGCATGCACAGGGTCGGGCTGCAGCAGTCCATCCTCGCCCAGTACGGCTATATGCCCTGGGATGAGGAGTGGGTGAAACATCCGCCCGTTCCCGGCAGCGGCGAAGGCGCGGGCAAGACCGAGACGATCTGCTACTTCGACCTTATGCTTCAGGAAGATGCCTGCTGCTGCGGCGCAGCGGCCGAGAAGGGAGGCGAGGCATAATGGCAATCAAAAGAGGTGTGTCTTTATACAGCTACCAGCAGACCCAGTTCTTTAAGCAGCTTGACTGGAAAGGCCAGATCCGCGAGGTGCGCGAAGGCCTCGGCACGGACGGCATCGAAATCATCAATCAGCAGCTGATTCCGCACTATCCGTTTCCTTCCGAAGAATTTCTTTATGATTTCCGCAGCTACATGGCCCGGTACGACATGAACGCCGTGACGATGGACGTCTATCTGGATGTCCATCAGTTCCGCGATCATGTCATGACGCACGGAGAGGCAGCGGAACATTTGAAAAATGACATCCGCCTGGCCGCGAAGATGGGCTTCAAAAACGTGCGCACGCTTGTGCTGGTTCCGATCGACGTGATCGAGGCATGCATCCCGACCGCGGAGAAATACGACGTCCGCATCGGCAAGGAGATCCATGCCCCGTGGCCGATCAAACCGGGCCATTTCGTGCAGCCGAAGAAGGGAATGGCGGCAGGAATCAACTTCCGCGCCGTCGACGAGATGATCGAGCTGCGCGAGCGGACCGGCAGCAAGTATGTCGGCCTCGTACCGGATTTCGGCATTTTCCAGTACAGACCCTCGGAAGTTGCGATCGCGTATGTAAAGCGCCACGCAAAGAATCCGGACGCGGTGGACTGGATCCTCGAAAATGCCCCGTCGTACGGTCATGACGACCTGATCGACGCGGTCGACGAGAAGTTCCCGGGGCACGGCATCCCGATCAACCAGATCGACCGGATGGCGCTCCATAAGCCGTGCTGCGCCGCGGAGGATATCCTGGACGTGCTGCCGTATATCGTCAGCATCCACGGCAAATTCTACAACATGACCGAGATCCCCGGAAAACCCGGTTGTTATGAAGACAAGTGCATCGACTACGAGACCCCGATGAAATACCTCCGGGAAAATGGGTTCGACGGGTACATCAACTCAGAGTTCGAGGGCCAGAGAGACCAGCAGGATCTCGGCGAGGACTTCCTGGTGGACGAGGTCGAGCAGGTGCGCCGTCATCATGAGATGCTGAAGCGGCTTTCGGGCGAAGTATGACAAAGGGGACAGGTGCAACTGTCATCCCCCCTCATTCCGGCAACCGGTATCTGAGATCATCTGTATGGCAGGGGGATGGTCTTTGAATTATTCAATTCATAACTCAAGGAGGATCACTATGAAGAAAAAGTTACTCTCTGTTTTACTTGCCACATCCCTGGTTCTTTCGGGGCTTGGCGCCATGACCCTGAACGCTTTCGCTGATGAAGCCGCGGAGGAGGAAGCGGCTGAAGAGGAAGATGAAGAGGACGAGGAATACGATGAGATCAACGTGTCCTGGCTGACCACGATACCGCTCGATCCCTCGGTCACGGATCCGATCGTCGAGGCACTCAATGAGATCACCGAAGAGGAAATCGGTGTTCACGTCAATATTGTATTCTATGATCCCGGCGCTTATTCGACCCAGATCCCGATGGAGATCCAGGCCAATGCCAAACTCGACTTGCTGATGTACACACCGATTCCGGGTTCCGGCTATCTTTCCTTTAAGAACCAGGGACAGCTCCTTGACATCAGTGAATATCTCGATGAATACGGCCAGGGCGTGAAGGAAGCACTCGGAGACCTGCTTGACGGCACGACCGATCCGGACGGCAGCATCTACGGCGTCGCCAGCAACCGCGTGCTCGGCAGTACGCTCAACATCATCATGAGGACGGATGTGCTCGAGGAACTCGGCCTGCTTGAAAAGGCACAGAACATGACGACATGGACCGAGTACGAAGAGATTCTCAAGGAAGTCGTGGACAAGACGGATTATGCCGGTGTCGGCAACTGCGACGTCAACGGTTCTACGATCGCGGTCAGCCCGTACTTCACCGGTGATGATGCATTTGCAAACGGCACCGGATTCGACAGCCTGGGCGACACGACCTCCCTCATCGCATCGGATAAAGAAGGCCATGTCATCAGCTACTATGGCTCTGATGACTACCGCGCGGAAGTCGAACGCGCACAGAAATACTATGACGAAGGACTGATCTACAAGGATGCGTCGGTTTCACAGGAGTACAACGTCAACCTCATCAAGGCCGGAACGGTGTTCTCGACGATCTCTTCCGCTGAGCTCGGCGGCGAGGAACTGTCGGAAGCGATCTGCGGCTTTGACCTGACTTATGTGCCGGTGGCCGCTTCCGTCTGCGGCTCGGATACGACTCATAAATTCGGATTTGCGGTTCCGGTCTGCGCGACGGATCCGGAAGCGGCCGTGAAGTTCCTGAACCTGCTGTTCACAAACAGTGACACACAGAACATGCTCGCCTGGGGTCTTGAGGGCCGTGACTGGGTCGAGAAGGACGGCGAAGCGGTCTATCCGGAAGGCGTGACCAGCGACACCGTGCAGTTCCACATGGGCGATTATCTGAACGGCAACCAGTTCATCACGCTTCCGTGGGAAGGCAGCGGCGCGGACTTCCGTGCAGTGCAGCAGGAGTTCCAGGATCAGCTGGTGTTCTCGCCTTACATGGGCTTCAATGCCGACACAAGCGAAGTCACCAACGAAATCACTTCCTGCTTCGGGATCATCGAGCAGTACAGAAAGCAGCTTTCTTCCGGCAGCAGCGGCGACTGGGAAGCGACACTTGACGAGATGAACGGCAAGCTTGAAGCGGCCGGCATCGATAAGGTCGTGGAGTGCTATCAGACACAGCTCGACGCATGGCTGGCTGAGCAGCAGTAACACAGTGATATGAAAAGGCGGTTCAGCTGGATTTCTTCCATCCTGAACCGCCTTTTTTTCTGTTTCCATTTGAACCGCGGACGCGTTTCGTTTACTCGACCTTAACCTCACCATCTTCGCAGGTGAAGTATCCTTCGTTCATTTGCACCACGGTCACATCATTGAAGGTATCGACGCAGCGCGGATACCGCTTTACGATGATCTTGTTGCTGCCCTTGGTCACTTCCGTCAACATCTCTTCGTGAAGGTGGAGCGCAGAGGAGTGGCCGGACAGCCCCTTCCGTCAACATCTCTTCGTCGAACCCGGCAACGCAGAGCTGAGCTAATCGCTAACTCCGACTACACCGGCTACGAAA
>CACXFK010000179.1 GCA_902766945.1 uncultured Lachnospiraceae bacterium
CATTATATTCTATACTACATTATCCCATAATATAGGGCACCTGAGCTGGTCGTGGCTCAGGTGCCCTATAACTGGTTGATGCCATTGAGAAAGCGCTGACAAGAGTCAGCGCTCAGTTTTTCTTTACAGATAAGTTGCTCAGCAGGCGGTGTCGATATATCGGCAAGCTGCAAGAGCCGCCTGAGCTCCGTCAGCGACCGCGGTAGTCAGCTGACGCACGTTTTTGCTTCTGCAGTCTCCGGCGGCATAGATTCCGGGTGTCTTTGTAAGGCACTGCTCGTCGGAGTTGAAGTATCCGTAGTCGTTGAGTTCGGCCAGGCCTCTAAAGGCGTCATTTTCGGGAATGAGGCCGATCGCGACGAAGAGTCCGTCACAGCTGATATCCTGAGTGCCGTTTTCTCCGCTGATCCGTACGCCCTGAAGCGCGCCGTCAACAGCCAGAAGTTCTTCGATCCGGACGCCTGTGTAGCTGCGAACATTCGGACGGGAGAAGAGCACTTCCTGCAGCTTTTCTTCTCCGGTAAAACGCGGGAGGTCCTGAAGCATGATTACTTCTTTGCATTTTTCGGAGAGCAGGATCGCTTCCTGCAGGGCGGAATTGCCGCCGCCTGCCACACAGACAGTCAGCCCTTTATAAAAATCACCGTCACAGACCGCGCAGAAGGAGATGCCTTCGCCGACCAGTTCATTTTCACCGGGAAGACCGAGCATCCGGTGTTTGACGCCGGTAGCAAGGATCACTGTCTTCGTTTCATATACGGAGCCTTCCTCGGTGTATACTTTTTTGCAGTGTTCCTCCGACTCAACGGAGGTGACATTTTCAAATTCGATCTCGGCACCCTGTTTCAGGATCTGGTCCAGCATTTTGTCGGCGAATTCGTTGCCGCTCATTGTCAGGATGCCGGGATAATTCTCAACCTTCGGGGAATGGGTAATCTGGCCACCGAATCCGTTTTTTTCAATTACAAGGGCCTGTTTGCCGTTGCGCTGGGCGTAGAGCGCCGCAGTCATGCCGGCAGGGCCCCCGCCGACCACGATTACATCATACATAGTGTCGGATCCTTTCGCGTGAACTGTTATCTTTTCATCAGCCATCCCTTGATATCGGAGACGCCGCGGAATTTTTCAAATCCGTCATCACCGATGACCACGAGTGTCGGAGCCTGGCGGACGCCGAATCTGCCAACCAGATCCTTCTCCTCATCAGCATTGAGCGCTGTGTAGGAGATACCGGCGCGATCCAGCAGAGCAGCAGCGGCTTTGCAGTTCGGGCAGGTCGGTGTCTTGAACAGAAGAATGTTCGAAAGCTCACTTGCATCCTTTACAGGCTGCGGTCCGCGCTTGACCTCCGCTTCGGGAGCCTTTGCGACTTCAACTTCCTTCTGTGCTTCCTGTACCGGAGCCGGAGCGGCCTGAGCCGTCTGGACAAACGGTACCGGTGCCTTCTGAGGAGCTTCCACGCGCAGCGGAGAGGTCTTCGTGTAGGAAGGTCTCGCCACGGGCTCATCAGAAGGAGCCGGGTTGGGTCCGATATGAGTCAGATGGGAACGTCCGATATTGTAGACTTTCCTGTCCTTGTATTCCTGTGCCTTTCCGTCATTCCAGTTCTGAACCGGACGGTAATAACCGGTGATTCTGCTGTAGACCTCGGTCTTCGCGCCGCAGATCGGGCAGACCGTCTGTTCGCCTGTCAGATATCCGTGATCACGGCAGACGGAATAAGTCGGAGACATCGTATAGTACGGAAGCTTGTAATTCTCCGCGATCTTGCGGACAAGTGTCGCGGCAGCTTTCCAGTCCGGAAGCTTCTCGCCGAGGAAGGCGTGGAAGACGGTGCCGGACGTATAGAGCGTCTGAAGATCGTCCTGGATATCCAGAGCGGAGAAGACGTCTTCGGTATATCCGACCGGAAGATGAGAGGAATTCGTATAGTACGGTGTTCCGTTCATGTTCGCGGTGATGATATCCGGATACTGTTCCTTGTCATGCTTCGCGAAACGATAGGTCGTGGATTCGGCCGGAGTC
>CACXFK010000180.1 GCA_902766945.1 uncultured Lachnospiraceae bacterium
AAGGGCAATCACATCATCACGTCCAGGATCGAGCATCACGCGATCCTCCATACCTGCGAGTATCTGGAGAAGGTCCGCGGAGCCCGCGTCACCTATCTCGACGTCGATGAGAACGGCCTTGTCAGTCCGGAGGACGTGGAAAAAGCGATCACGCCGGAGACGATCCTCATCTCGGTGATGACGGCGAACAATGAGATCGGAACGATCGAACCGATCCGGGAGATCGGGCGGATCGCGCACGAGAGAGGTGTCCTTTTCCACACCGACGCCGTTCAGGCTTACGGCCAGATCCCGATTCACGTCGACGAGGATCATATCGACATGCTCAGTTCCAGCGCCCACAAGCTGAACGGACCGAAGGGCATCGGTTTTTTATACATCCGGAAAGGCGTCCGGATCAGGAGCTTCATCCACGGCGGCGCGCAGGAGCGGAAGCGCAGGGCCGGCACGCTCAACGTCACCGGGATCGTCGGATACGGTGCGGCGGCCGAGCGGGCGGACAGGACGATGGAAGAGCGGTCGAAACAGGAAGAGACGCTTCGGGATTACGCGATTGCGAGGATCGAGAAGGAGATCCCGTTTGTCAGGGTGAACGGCGACCGGAAGTGCCGCCTGCCCAACAACATCAACGTCTGTTTCCGCTATGTAGAGGGCGAATCGCTTCTCATGATGCTGGACGAAAAGGGGATCGCGGCTTCAAGCGGCTCCGCCTGCACGTCCGGTTCACTGGACCCTTCTCATGTGCTTCTCGCGATCGGGCTGCCGCATGAGATCGCGCACGGCTCGCTCAGACTGACGCTGTCGGAAGAGATTACAAAGGATGAGATCGACTATACAGTCGACGCGCTGAAGGAGATTGTGGCACAGCTGCGCTCGATGTCCCCGCTGTATGAGGACGCGGTGAAGAGCGGAAGCGTCATATAAGGAGACGAAACATGGCATATTCAGAAAAGGTGATGGATCATTTCCAGAATCCGAGAAATGTAGGCGAAATCGAAAATGCGAGCGGCGTCGGAACCGTCGGAAACGCGAAGTGCGGCGATATCATGCGCATGTATCTTGATATCGATGACAACGGGGTGATTCAGGACTGCAAGTTCAAGACCTTCGGGTGCGGCGCCGCGATCGCGACGAGCTCGATGGCCACGGAACTTGTCAAAGGAAAGACGATCCGGGAGGCGCTTCAGGTCACAAATAAAGCCGTGATGGAGGCACTCGACGGGCTTCCCCCTGTCAAGGTACATTGCTCGCTTCTTGCGGAAGAGGCGATTCACGCCGCGCTCTGGGACTACGCGGAGAAGCACGGCATCAGGATCGAAGGACTTGCCAAACCGAAAAATGATATTTCGGAAGGCGAAGAGGAAGAGGAATACTGATCAGACGGAACAAACAAAATCGCGCTGCGGCTTATAGCTGCAGCGCGATTCCGATTACGGCGGAAATGGCGAGGAACACGATCGGGTGCCATTTCAGTTTTTTGATTCCGATGAACAGAACGGCGGCGATGAGGATCCGGACCGGATCCCAGGGGAGCAGCGCGAACCCGGTTTCGGAGCTCAATGTAAACGGAAACAGCCGGGCCACTTTCACGACGTTTAAGAGGGCCGCCGTGACCATCGCGATCGATGCGGCACGCAGGCCGTAAAAGGCATTCTGCACGTGCCTGTTGTCGCTGAAATGATCGAGGAACTTCGAGATGATCACGATGATGATGAGCGAGGGCATCGCGAGCCCGAGCGTTGCGATGATGCCTCCCGGGATGCCGCCCGTGGTATAACCGGCGTAGGTCGACATGTTGACGCCGATCGCGCCGGGCGTCGACTCCGAGATCGCGATCATGTCCGCGATATCGCCGTGGGTGAACCAGTGCGTGCGGTCCGAGATCTCATAGAGGAACGGGAGCGTGGCAAGCCCGCCGCCGACCGCGAACAAACCGGTCTTGAAAAATGCGGTAAAAAGATTCAGGAAGATCATGACGCTTTTTCCTCCTTTCCGACCGGTCCGAACACGACGCCGAAGACGCCGGACGCGATGACCAGGATCGCAGCCGGGATCTTAAAGGGCAGGAACGCCGATCCGGCGGCGAGAAAGAGGATCACGAGATAGAGCCCGAGCGTCGTCTTGTCCACGACGGATTTCGCCCAGAGCTTGAGAACGGCCTGGAAGATCAGGACGCAGACGCAGATGCGGATGCCCGAAAAGGCGTGCTGCACGATCTCAAGCTGCGCGAAATTGGACAAGAAGGCCGCGATGACGAGGATGATCGCGATCGGCCCGGTCAGAAAACCGAGCGTTGAGCAGAGTGAGCCCGCGGCTCCTTTTCTTTTATACCCGATAAAAGTCGAGACGTTGAGCGCGATGACGCCCGGCGTGCACTGGCCGATCGCAAAGTAATCAGCCAGTTCGTCGAACGTGGCCCAGCCGCGCTTATCAACGAGGTCTTTTTCCAGAAGCGGAAGCATGGCGTACCCTCCGCCGAAGTTCACGCATCCGATGCGGAGAAAGACGAGATACAGTTCAAGCAGTTCTTTCAAGAGAAACCTCCCAAAGGATCAG
>CACXFK010000181.1 GCA_902766945.1 uncultured Lachnospiraceae bacterium
ATGAGTATCAGCATGCCGCTGATCATATGGAACAGGAACAGCGCGATGACGGCCGCACTGATCCAAGCATTGAAGCGTCTCATCATGATGCGCCTCCTTCCTCTGCCGGAACCGCAGCATGCTCCTCACCGTCACCCTCTGCCGGAACCGACGCGATCTCACCGCTGCCCTCAGCCTCAGCCGGATCCGCAGCATGCTCCTCACCGTCACCCTCAGCCGGATCCGACGCGATCTCACCGTCGCCCTCGCCCTCAGTCGGATCCACCCCGGCCGAATCCGCCTCCACCGCTTCCGACGCGATGTCGACCTCGAGGACCGCGTCCCCGCTTAATGAATCCGTTCCGGCAATATCCGCGTACTCCCTGGACAGAATCAGCACGTCAAACAAGCCGTGGTCCGCGCGGGACATAAGAAGAGTCAGGTCCTCGGTCCGGACGCTCATCTGGTTTTCGGGAAGGCGGCTCTGGAAGCTTCGCGCCATTTCCATGCCGCCTGTGTCTCCGGACGGAACGTCACAGGCGATGTCCTCAAAAATGTAAGATACCTCTTCGCCGCTGAAAAAGCGTTCCCAGTCCGCAAGCTTTTCGCTATCCGGATGGAAGGCCTTGTTCATAAGAACTACATATTGTCCGGACGGCCGGTCCACGATGATGGAGGCCCCGGACACCGCATCCGGCCCGGACAGGCCGAAAATCCCGTAAAAAAAGCCGGAAAGATGCAGCGGCAGGCCGATCAGGAGGAGGATCCCTGCCGCAACAACTCCGGTGTGCGTTAAAAGGCGTCTCACAGACATTATTTCTTTTCCGCGTCTTTCAGTGCTTTTTTGACAGCTTCTTTAAACTCATTGTAGTTAATGGTGGCACCGGAGATCGCGTCGATATCGTCGACATTTCCGCTCATCACCAGCTGCTCCGCGTATTCCTTGCAGGCCGCGACAGCCTTCTGCGCTTTGTTGTAATAATCGCGGTTTGCGACGGCGCCGCCTTCCATGCCGTAGTTTTCGTCTTTCAACGTTCCGTCCGGCTCATAGGTCGTGAACGTGCAGTCCGTGACGGCGTTGTCCTTGATCGTGATCTCCACGACGCCGTATCCGTTGCCGCCCTCTTCTTCCTCGTCCACAGTCTCGTAGACTTCACTCTGTCCCGTGTATGTACCGTCCGCATACTGCGCGGTTCCGCCGCCGCATCCCGCAAGGAGGGCGGCTGCGGCAAGTGCTGTAAGTCCTGCAGCCAACTGTTTCTTCATCATGACACTCCTATCCGCTGCCCGCCGGCAGCTGTTAACAAGCTCAATTGTCAAACCGGATATGGCCCGTGAAATGCTCATTTACGGTCTCACGGGAGATCTTCCCGCTTCTTAAAACGACCATGCGCTGCGCCACTTCCGCGACCTCCGGATCGTGTGTGACGACGATCAGCGTGGTGCCGTCTTCATGAAGCTTTCTGAACAGTTCCACGACGATTTCTTCATTTTTGTCATCCAGGTTTCCGGTCGGCTCATCGGCGAGTATGATCTCCGGGTGATTGATCAGGGCGCGGGCCACGCAGACACGCTGCTGTTCGCCGCCGGAGAGCTGGCTCGGCAGGTGGCGCGCACGGTCTTTCAGGCCGACCCGGTCGAGCGCCTCCAGCGCTTCCTTCTCGTCCGGGATGCTGTGGTAATACTGCGCCAGCATGACATTTTCAATCGCGGTCAGGTAGTTGACCAGATGGAACTGCTGGAAAATGAGGCCGATCTTGTCGCGCCGGATCGTCGTCAGGGACTTCGCATTTTCCTTCGCGATATCGACTCCGTCCAGGATCACCTCGCCTTTGCTCGGCTTGTCCATACAGCCGATGATGTTCATCATCGTGCTCTTTCCGGATCCGGACGGTCCCATGATGGCGAGCCATTCTCCTTTTTCCACTTTCAGATTGACATTGTCGAGGGCATGCAGGTCCCCGTAGATTTTATAGATATGCTTTAACTCCAGAAGGCTCATACTCTTTTATTCTCCTTTTAAGACTAGTGCCGGATCAACGGACGTCGCGCTTCGGATCGGGATCAGGCAGGCGATCGCCGTGATCGCGATCGACACCAGGATCGTGACAGGGACAAGCAGCGGACGGAAGGAAATCGAACTGCTGAATACGTTCCGGCTGACAAACTGGGCAAAAGCGAACCCGACGAAAGAACCGAGCAGTCCGCCGATTCCTCCGAGAAGCATGCCTTCTCCCATAAACTCCCTGACGATGCTCAGATCCGACGCCCCGATGGCTTTTCGAAGGCCGATTTCTTTCCTGCGCTCCGTCACGACGGCGGTCATCGTCGTCGCCACGTAGATCATCGTCAGCGCAAGCACGACGATCGTGACCAGAAGGACCAGGGCCTGCAGCTTGGTGAGGACCGTCGTCTCGGAAGCCGTGACGCGTTTCACCAGACTGGCCGTGACTTTCTCCGGTCCGTCGTTGATTGCCTCCATGGAGCTGTTCAGCTGGTCCGCGGTCTGGGAAACACTCAGCTCCGCCAGGTCGATCCTGTCGGCGGTACCGGTCAGCTGCTCCAGATCTTCCATCGGCACATACACATAGTTCTCCTCGGACCCGCCGGTGCTGAGCGTTCCCGAGATCGTAAGATCGAGCGTCCTCTCCTCAGGCTCGCTCCCGTCACCGCGCTCAATCGTGTAGGTCACGGTCTCCGTGTCGCCGATCTTAAGCTCCAGGGATTCGGCTACGCCGGCTCCGACCATGATGCTGCCGCTTGCAGGCCATTCGCCTTCAACGAGCCAGTAAGGGCTTGTCTTCTTTGCGCTCTCCATGTCCGTTCCCGCGGCCATGATCGGCTGCTCGTGGATGCGGACGGTCTCATAGCGGTACGGCGTCGCGCCGACAAGATCCGCATCGGGGATGCGCGAGAGCGCTTCATCAAAGTCCGCCTTCGTGAAACTCTCTTCGGTCGGCGTCAGGATCATATTGGCGCCGTAATTTCTGAACTGGGCGCCCATCTGCCTGGGGACGTCGTTATAAATTGTAATCAGTCCGGACAGAATCGTGGCGCCGATCGCGATCGCGAGGAGCGCGACGATCATCCTCGACCTCCGGCGCATAAGGGACGCCGTGATCATCCGGAAAAACATCTTTCTGGTTTTCATGTTCTTACTCTCCTCCTCATCTGCCGTGCAGGACTTCCGCCGGTTCCAGACGGAGCAGCATGCGGATCGCCGGGATACAGCCGATCAGCGTGACGATCGCAACCAGGACGGCGACAATCGGGATGACCATCGGCCGCATCGTGATCGCGGATCCGAAGACCGATCTCCCGATGATCTGAGCAAATCCGAACCCGGCCGCGAAGCCGGCGATGCCGCCGAATACGGCCGTGATCATGATCTCGGTGATCACAAGGCCGGTGACAGAGCCGTTGTAGGCTCCGATCGCTTTCATCAGACCGATCTCCGAGCTGCGCTCCATGACAGACGCGGTGACGAGATTGCAGATGCCAAGGGCCGCCCCGATGAGACTGAGCAGTGTGATGAGGAGCATCAGCAGCTGCGTCTTTTCAAGAATGGCTCCTTCCGAATCCGCGACCTGCCTGACCGGTGACGCGACGGAGTACGTGATCACTTCCTGGATCTGGAAGCAGATCGAACTGACGTAAGCCGTGCAGTACCAGGTTTCGTACTGGCTGATCGTGAGGGACTTCGGGTCCTTTGCCGCCTTGACCGCCAGCTCATTGTCCGGCGTCGTCAGCGCGCTGACTTCGATGCTGTCAATGCAGCCGTCGAGATCATCGAGCGCCTGCGCGGCGTCCAGCGATGTAAAGATCTGATTGTCCTCTTCTCCGCCGGCCTCAAACACGCCGACAACGGTGAAGTCCGCATCCGCCGCGGACCCTTTCACATGGATCGTGTCGCCCTGTGCCAGCTGCCTCGTTTCAGCCAGCGCGGAGCCGACCATGCAGGCGTTTCCGTCTTCGCCGTTTTGTTCGTCAAGCCAGTGGCCGTCTTTGATCTCCCACCAGCTGCGCAGCGAAGTAATGCCGGCGTCCAGCTCCTCACCCGTCGGCAGACTCATGTGGTGGTTGAACCAGCTGCCGACAACGGTGACGTCCGACCCGTCGTCAAGAGTTGCATTTGCATTGATAAATGGCGCATAGTCCACAATATTGAATGCCCAGAAGATCGTCTTGATCTTTCCGAGCTCTTCTTCCTTCAGATAAGCGCCGGCCGATCCGCCGCCCTCCACGTCGTAGAGGTCGTTTAAGACCGATGCCTGCTTCGGCACGACCGTAATATTCGCACCGTATGTTTTCAGCTCCTGATTGACCTTGTCGCCGACATCCAGCACGACGCTCAGCATGGCGGTAGCCAGTGAAGCGCCGAGGGCAATCGTAAAGGCGATCATGAGCATCTTCTTCCACTGACGGAACAGTGTCCCGCCGATCATTCGTATAAACACGCTGTCTCTCCTATTGTTCTGACCGTATCACTGTATCAGTTTCTCCGCTCCCCTCCGGCAGCAGCTGCTCCTTGGAGGGAACGGGGCCGACTTGTCTACTTAAATTCATCTTCGTATTCCAGAAGACCTTCAATCGGCACGACGATAGAGCCGTCGTGAATGTCGTACGGAATCACGATCGGGTTGCAGCCGCCCTTGAAGCCGATGGTGTTGATATTCATTACGACATCGCACAGATTGCAGACGACCTGCCCGTTTTTCTCGTAGTAGCCGGTCTCCCCGCAGATATCGCAGGCATCAAGCCCGATGCCGTACGAAGACGAGTTCGGCTTCTGAATGATGATAAACCGGATGACGACGCCATTTTCCGTCTCATATCCGAACCGGTGCAGATGGCCGTCGCTGACCTGTTCAAACGGCACCCGGCACGCGCCGTCGCTGATCTCGCACTCCTCGATCGGAGACAGTTCGACCTTTTTATTGGCCAGTACGGTCAGTGTCGTCATCGACAGCACGGTGAGAACCGCAGTGATGAGGGCCGTCGTGCTCCATCTGCGGATCCGGCGCCATTTCGCGATGATTTTGCGGTGCTCGGCGCTGTGGCGGTAGGGTTCGTGTACATGAAAACTCCGGATCCACAAGACGACCGGTATCACGAGAAGCACAATCAGTATCGCGTAAATAAACCAGTCACTGTAGTTCGAAGTGTATTTTGCAATCAGGAAGATCGTATGATTCGACGGGATGATGCGTCTTGCA
>CACXFK010000182.1 GCA_902766945.1 uncultured Lachnospiraceae bacterium
AAATGACGGCAGAAGACTTGTGGGGGTAAAAAACATATGATCTATCAATGGTTTCCGGGGCATATGACGAAGACGCTTCGTCAGATCAGCGAGCAGCTTAAGCTGATCGACCTGGTGATTGAGATCGCGGACGCCCGCATACCGATGTCCAGCCGGAATCCGGAACTGGATACGATGGCGCGCGGCCGGTCCAGGATCATCGTACTCGGCAAGATCGATCTGGCCGATCCGGAAGCGACGAAGGCCTGGATGGACTACTACAGGCGGCAGGGAATCCTGCCTTATGCCTGCGATCTGAGAAATAATAAGTCGCTTGCATCGCTTATGCCCCTCATCAGGGAGGCTTGCGCCGGGAAGATCGCGAGGGACAGGCGGAAAGGGATCATGAACCGGCCGATCCGCGCGATGGTGGCCGGCATACCGAACGTCGGCAAATCGACGTTCATCAATTCGTTTTCGGGCTCCCGCTCGCTGAAGACCGGCAACAAACCGGGCGTTACCAAGGGGAGGCAGTGGATCCGCATCAACTCTGAAGTGGAGCTGATGGACACCCCGGGACTTCTGTGGCCCCGGTTTGAGGATCAGACGGTCGGCGAAAAGATCGCCCTCATCGGGTCGATGCCGGATGATATTTTAAACCGGGAGGAACTTGCGCTCAATCTGATCCGGGTGCTTGAGACGACGGCGCCCGGGAAACTGAAAGCAAGGTACGAAGTCCCGGAGGATGACAATTTCGCGGCTGTGCTTGAAGGGATCGCGCTGAGGCGCGGGTGCCTGAAGAAAGGCGGAGAACCGGATACGGAGAAAGCGGCCGGCGTACTGCTCGATGATTTCCGGTCCGGCCGGATCGGCCGCATCACGCTGGATGCGTGCCCGGAGGAAGCGCATGACTGAAAAACAGCTGCAGAAACAAAAAGAGAGAGAAGAGAAGGCGAGACTCAGGCTTGAGAAGGAACTGGCCCGAACGGAGTCGCTGATGGTCTATGAGCGCCGTTTCGCCGAAAAAGGCCGGATCGCCGGCATCGATGAGGTCGGGCGGGGGCCGCTTGCCGGTCCCGTCGTGGCCTGTGCGGTCATCCTTCCGGCAGATCATCCGATTCTGTATCTCAACGACTCCAAGCGCCTCACGGCCAAAAAACGGGAGGAATTATACGACGTCATCAACCGGGAAGCCGTTTCCGTCGGACTCGGGATGGAGTCCCACGCGGTCATCGATGAGATCAACATCCTGCAGGCGACGTATTCCGCGATGAGAAAAGCGATCGCGGCTCTCGACCCGCAGCCTGATTTCCTTCTCAATGACGCCGTCACGATTCCGCTCGTCTCCATTCCGCAGTGCCCGATCATTCACGGGGATGCCTCAAGCGTCTCGATCGCGGCGGCCAGCATTGTCGCCAAGGTCACGAGGGACCGCCTGATGGAGGACTACGATCATCTGTATCCGGAGTACGGATTTGCGAGAAATAAGGGATACGGCACAGCGGAGCACATTGAGGCGATCAAAAAGTCCGGACCGTGTCCGATTCACAGGCGCAGTTTTATCTCGAAGTGGATATGAGGTTCCAAGTACTATGAATAACAGACTGCTCGGCGCGGAATATGAGGATCGCGCTGCCGGTTATCTTGAAGCGCGGGGTTACCGCATCCTGGAGCGCAATTTCCGCTGCAGGATGGGCGAGATCGACCTCATCGCGGACGACGGCGGCGTGCGGGTTTTTGTTGAAGTCAAGTACAGGGCCGGCACGTCTTCCGGTGACGCTCTGAGTGCGGTTGACTGCAGGAAGCAGCGGAAGATCAGCCGCGTCGCGCTCTTTTACCTTATGAGGCACGGCCTGACTGCGGACACGCCCTGCCGCTTCGACGTGATCGGGATCAACGGCGATCAGATCACCCTTGTCAGGGACGCATTTCCGTACCGGGGATAATGGAGTATAGAGAGAACAGATGGATATCAAGTGGATTCAATCAGAAAAAGGACTGAAGCTCAGAAGACAGGGGGACGTGCTCTACCTGACCTATCCGGAATTTGACGCGCTGCCGTGGCTGAAAAACGGCTTTTCAACCCGGTTCGGCGGCGTCAGCAAGGGACCGCTCGCCTCGATGAATCTCGGCTTCGGGCGCGGGGACGATCCCGCAAACGTAAAGGAAAATTTCAGAAGGATCGCAAAGGCGGTCGGGTTTAAGCCCGAGCATATCGTCTGCACGCAGCAGACTCATACGACCCATGTGATCCGCGTCGGAGAGAAGGACCGCGGCAAGGGCTATACAAGAGAGCGGGGCTGGACCGATGTGGACGGCCTCGTCACGGATGACCCGAACGTCGTTCTTACGACATTTTACGCGGACTGCGTCCCGCTCTTCTTTGTGGATCCGGAGCATCACGCCATCGGGCTTTCGCACTCGGGATGGCGCGGAACGGCCGCCGGGATGGCTTCGGTCACGATCGACAAAATGAAGAAGGAATTCGGCTCCGATCCCGGTCAGATGCTCGCCGCCATCGGCCCGTCCATCTGCCAGAACTGCTATGAGGTCAGTGAAGACGTGGCGATGCAGTTCCCGAACTGCTACATCCGTCCGCACGGACCCGGAAAGTATCTGCTCGATCTGCAGAGTGCAAACCGAGGCCTCATGGTCGAGGCGGGCATTCCGTCGGACCGCGTCTTCATGCCGAACCTCTGCACGGCCTGCAATCCGGACTTCCTGTTTTCGCACCGGGCGACCGGGGGACAGCGGGGGTCGCTTGCAGCCTTTCTAGCCGTCACCGAGGTGACGGAAGAGCGGAAACTGATGGAAGAGCTCCGGGAGGCATCGGCCGCCTTCCGGCTGTCATGAGACAAGGCAGTGCTTGACAAAAAACCGGCGGAATCATATCATTTTTTACTATGAAAGACATACCAGGAGGATGAACACATATGGCAGTTCCCTATAACCACTTAGAAGTGGAGACCAAGTGGAGAAAGAAATGGGAGGAGAACCCGGTTAACGTCAATGACGGGAAGAAGCCGAAGTATTATTGCCTCGACATGTTCCCGTATCCGTCAGGTGCAGGACTTCATGTCGGACACTGGAGAGGCTACGTCATCTCCGACGTGTGGGCGCGCTATAAGATGATGGACGGCGGGCATTATGTGATCCATCCGATGGGCTGGGACGCATTCGGCCTGCCCGCGGAGAACTACGCGATCAAGACCGGCCAGCATCCCGCCATTTCCACGGCGGCAAACGTCGCGAATATTCGCAGGCAGATTGATCAGATCGGCGCGATCCGCGACTGGGATATGGAAGTCAACACGACGGATCCGGCCTTTTACAAATGGACGCAGTGGATCTTCGTCCAGATGTTCAAGCACGGACTCGCTTATGAGAAGGAAATGCCGCTGAACTGGTGTCCGAGCTGCAAAGCGGTTCTCGCAAACGAGGAAGTCGTCGACGGCAAGTGCGAGCGGTGCGGGTCCGAAGTGACCAAGAAGAACCTCCGCCAGTGGATGCTGAAGATAACCAAGTATGCGGACCGGCTTCTTGAAGGACTTGAAGGACTCGAGTGGCCGGAAAAAGTCAAGAAGATGCAGACCGACTGGATCGGCCGCTCATACGGCGCGGAAGTGAACTTCAAGGTTGACGGCATGGATGAACAGCTGACCGTCTACACGACGAGGCCGGATACGCTGTACGGCGCGACATTTATGGTGCTGGCGCCCGAGCACGAGCTGGTCGGGAAACTGACAACGGACGCGCAGAGGGAGGCCGTGGAGGCTTACTGCGCTGCCGCCGCCAACAAGTCCAGCGTCGACCGCGTCCAGAATAAAGAAAAGACCGGCGTTTTCACCGGCAGCTATGCGATCAACCCGCTGAACGGGAAGAAGCTTCAGATCTGGCTGTCCGATTATGTGCTGGCTGATTACGGAACGGGCGCGATCATGTGCGTGCCGGCCCATGACGACCGCGACTTTGCATTTGCCAAAAAGTTCGGTCTTCCGATCGTACAGGTCATCGCCAGGGACGGCGTCGAGATCGAAGATATGCAGGAAGCCTACACCGAGGCCAGCGGCACGATGATCAACTCGGGCAGCTGGAACGGGATGGAGTCTTCCGTGCTGAAGGAAGAAGCCCCGATGATGATTGAGAAGATGGGCTTCGGCAAAAAGACCGTGAACTATAAGCTCCGCGACTGGGTTTTCTCACGTCAGCGCTACTGGGGTGAACCGATTCCGATCGTGCACTGCAGCAAGTGCGGACCGGTTGCGGTGCCGGAGGAAGAACTCCCGGTTCTTCTCCCGGACGTCGAATCCTATCAGCCGACCGACACAGGCGAGTCACCGCTGGCGGCCATCGACAGCTGGGTCAATACGACCTGCCCGTGCTGCGGCGGACCGGCGAAGCGCGAGACCAATACGATGCCGCAGTGGGCGGGGTCATCCTGGTATTTCCTCCGCTATGTGGACGCGCACAACGACAAGGAACTTGTAAGCCGCGAGAAAGCGGACGCGTATCTGCCGGTTGATATGTATATCGGCGGTGTCGAGCACGCGGTGCTGCATCTTCTGTATTCCAGGTTCTATACCAAGTTCCTGCATGACATCGGCGTCGTGGATTTCGACGAGCCGTTCAGGCGGCTCTTCAACCAGGGCATGATTCTCGGTCCGAAGGGCGTCAAGATGAGTAAATCGCTCGGAAATGTCGTCTCTCCGGACGACATGGTCCGGGATTACGGCTGCGACTCGCTGCGCATCTATGAGCTCTTCATCGGACCGCCGCAGCAGGACAGCGCGTGGGATGAGCGCGGCATCGACGGCGTCAACAGATTCCTCAACAAGTTCTGGAATCTGGCGCTGGACAGCATCGAGGCGGACGTTCCTGCGACGCAGGAGATGATCAGGCTCCGCCACAAGCTGATCGCCGATATTACGATGCGCCTTGACCAGTTCGCACTCAACACGGTTGTCTCCAAGTTCATGGAGTATAACAATCAGATGGCGGCGATCGCCCGTGAGTGCGGCGGCGTGGACAAAGAGACGATCGAGACCTATGTCACGCTGCTGGCCCCGTTCGCGCCGCATCTGTGCGAAGAACTCTGGGAGAGATGCGGACACACGGAGACCGTGTTCCATACGTCCTGGCCGAAGTCGGATGCTTCTTTAGCCGCGGACGACGAGAAGGAAGTGCCGGTCCAGCTGAACGGAAAGACGCGCGCGGTGATCCGCGTGAGCGCCTCCATTTCCAGGGAAGATGCGCTGGAGAAGGCGAAGGAAGCGGTGAAAGACAAGATGGACGGCGCGCAGATCGTAAAAGAGATCTATGTGCCGGGCAAGATCATCAACATCGTGATCAGGAAATAAGGGTATATCCGTACAGGCAGGTGATCCGGCAGTATGCTTCACCTGCCTGTACTTCTTACTATGGAAAGAGGGAAACATGGCATTTGACGGTATCACCACGGCCGGGATCGCCGCCGAGCTTCAGGAAACGCTTGCGGGCGGCGTGATCAGCCGCATCATTCAGCCGGAGAGAGATGAACTGATGCTCACGGTCCGGAGCAAGGGCGGGCAGAAGCTGCTGCTTATGAGCGCGAACGCGTCGCTCCCGCTGATCTATCTGACAGATGTGAAAAAGGAGGCGCCGATGACGGCACCGAATTTCTGCATGCTTCTCAGGAAGCACCTGCAGGGCGGCCAGATCACGGAGATCGTTCAGCCGTCCCTGGAGCGCATCATCATGATCGGAATCATGCACCGGGACGAGCTCGGCGATCTGTGCAGAAAGAAACTGATCATCGAACTCATGGGAAAGTACAGCAACATCATTCTGACGGACGACGGGGACCGGATCCTCGACAGCATCAAAAGAGTTCCGTCGAGCGTGAGCTCCGTGCGCGAGGTGCTGCCCGGAAGGAACTACTTCATCCCTGAGACAACCGGCAAGAGAAACCCGCTTGCGGCTTCGGGAGAGGATTTTATAAATGGTATGGAGCAGGCGCCCGGGGACGTCGTCCACGCTTTATACGGCACGTACACGGGGCTTTCGCCGTCCGCCGCGGAGGAGTTTGTCTACGAGGCGGGAATCGACGGACGCTGTCTTTTCAGGGATCTGAAGGAGGACGAAAAGGAGGCGCTTGCCGATGTGTTCCTGTCCCGCATGGCTGAGATCCGGAGCGGGCATTTTTACCCGAACATCGTAAGCTGCGGCGGAGAACCGAAGGAATTCGGCGTGTTCCCGTACAGGATGTACGCCCATGATCCGTACAGTGCGAAGGCGGTCGGATCGGCCAGCCGCATGCTCATCGAGTATTACGGAGCCAGGGAGCGGTCCACAAGGATCCGCCAGAAATCGGCGGATCTGCGTCACATCGTCACGACGGCTCTCGAGCGGACGAACCGCAAGTTCGCGATTCAGGAGAAGCAGCTGCAAAGCACGGAAAAGCGGGACCGGTACCGTATCTACGGAGAGATGCTGAACACGTACGGATACAGCGCGCCGGAAGGGGCAAAGGAACTTGTCTGCACCAACTACTACACGAGCGAACCGATCACGGTGCCCCTGGATCCCGAGCTGTCGGCGTCCGAAAACGCCCAGCGCTATTTTGCGCGCTATAATAAGCTGAAGCGCACCGAGGAAGCCCTGAAAGGACAGATCGAGGAGACGGCCGGCGACCGCGATCAGCTGACGGCCTGCCTGACGGCGATCGATCTGGCTGAAAATGAGACGGATCTCTCGGATATCCGGCGCGAACTCTCGGATTTCGGCTTCATCCAGAAAAAAGGGCCGTCAAGGAAGGGAGTAAGGCGTGAGGCGAAGTCCGCTCCTTATCTGTACCGGTCCTCGGACGGGTTCCTGATCTATGTGGGAAAGAACAACTATCAGAACGAGGAGCTTTCCTTCAGGATCGCGGACGGCTCCGACTGGTGGTTTCACGCGAAAGGGGCGCCTGGAAGCCATGTGATCGTGAAAACGGGAGGACGGGAGCTCACGGACCGGACGTATGAAGAGGCCGGCGCGCTTGCCGCCTTCTATTCCTCTAAGCGGAAGGCCCCGAAGGTCGAGGTGGATTATACGCTTCGCCGCAATCTGAGAAAGAAAAACGGGGGAAAACCCGGGTTCGTCATCTACCACACCAATTATTCGCTGATGGCCGTGCCGGACATTTCTTCCCTCACGCGAATCGAATGAAAACGCAGGGACTCCTTTGGTAAGGGGAACTGATTGACGGACTCTGTATTTTGCTGTAAACTCGATAGAATGATGATTGAAATCCATTCTTAAAAAGGGGTGGGATCTGTTATGATACGCAGTATGACCGGTTACGGGCGGGCGGAGTACGTGACCGAAAAGCGCAGAATCTCCGTCGAGATGAAGTCCGTCAACAACCGTTACGCGGACATCAACATCCGTATGCCGCGCAAGTTCAGCTTTCTCGAGGCAAAGATTCGGAACATGCTGAAGGAATACGTCCAGCGCGGGAAGATCGATGTATTTATCTCGTCAGAGGAGTACGGCGATGAAGCCGGCTCGCTGAAGTACAACGAGACGCTTGCGGGTGAATACATCGGATATCTGAAGTCCATGGCCAGGCAGTTCCAGCTCGACGGGGGCGTGACCGCCGCCGATATCCTGAAGGCTCCGGAGGTTTTTACGATCGGCGAGCCGGACAAGGACGAGGAAGAACTCTGGGGTATGATTGAGACCGTTCTGAGAGAAGCGGCCGGCCGGTTCAACGAGTCACGGGAGGCCGAGGGAGAGAAGCTCCGGGATGATCTCATGATCAAGCTGGACGAGCTCGAGTCGGTGACGGACGAAGTCATCAGACATGAGCCGGAGGTGATGGCCGCTTACAGAGAGCGCCTGACCGAGACGCTGACCGAGATCCTTGCGGATAAGAGCATCGACGAGTCGCGGATTGCGGCGGAGTGCGTCGTATATGCCGACCGGATCTGCACGGACGAGGAGACGGTCCGGCTGAAAAGTCATATCGACCAGATGCGGAAGGAACTCAGCGGAAGCGGAAGCATCGGGCGGAAACTTGACTTTGTAGCCCAGGAGATGAACCGGGAGGCCAACACGACTTTGTCGAAGGCCGGCGATCTGCTTACAGCGGATCTGGGGATCGCGATGAAGACGCTGATCGAGAAGATCCGGGAACAGATACAGAATATTGAGTGACCTTCAAGGCGAAAGGGGGATCAGACTAGTTGGGCAAGGCACAGGATACATCTTCCGGACAGGGAATTTTGATTGTCGTTTCCGGGTTTTCCGGAGCGGGAAAAGGCACTGTGATGAAGAAGCTGATGCAGGAGTACGACGGATACGCGCTCTCGGTATCGGCGACGACGCGTGCGCCCCGCGAGGGTGAAGAGCACGGCCGGGAGTATTTCTTCATTGACAGGGAGACATTTCTCGGGATGATTGAAAATGAGGCCCTCTATGAGTATGCCGAGTATAACGGCAATTTCTACGGGACGCCCAGGGCTTACGTAGATGAACAGCGGGAATGCGGCCGGGACGTCATACTCGAGATCGAAGTACAGGGCGCGGAGAAGATCAAAAAGACCTTCCCCGATACGGTCCTGATCTTTGTGACGCCTCCCACGGCGAAGGAGCTGAAAGACCGTCTGATCGGCAGGGGATCCGAGACGCCGGAGGCGGTCTTCGCCAGGCTCAGCCGGGCTGCGGAGGAAGCGAAGTACATGCCGTTCTATGACTATGTGATGGTCAACGACGACCTGGACCGCTGCGTCAGGGAACTCAATGCCATCATTAAATCAGAACACATGAAAGCAGGCAGAAATAAAGAGTTCATCCTCAGGATCACCGATGAACTCAGGACCATTACAACCGATTGAGAAAGGGAAAAAACACTATGATGATTCATCCGTCTTATAAAGAAATGATGGAAGCCGTCAACTCCGAGAGCGAAGACGATACGACGCCGATCGTGTCCAGCCGCTACTCGATCGTGATGGCTACGGCAAAACGCGCCCGTCAGATTGTGAACGGAGATGAGCCGCTCGTGATGAGCTCCGCCGGGAGAAAACCGCTGTCTGTCGCGGTTGACGAGATCTACGAAGGCGCGGTCCGCATCCTTCCGGATGACGCTCAGGGAACGGACGAGAAGAACGCATGAAGCTTCTCATGGTGTCCCTCGGATGCGACAAAAACCTTGTCGATTCCGAGAAAATGCTTGGCATCCTCACGGCGCACGGGTTTACTCTGACTGATGACGAGACGGAGGCGGAGGCGGCGGTGATCAACACCTGCTGCTTTATTGATGATGCCAAAAAAGAGAGCATAGACCGCATTTTCGAACTGGCCTCCCTTAAGGAGACAGGATCGCTCAAGGTCCTCGTGGCAGCCGGGTGTATGGCCCAGCGCTACCGGGACGAGATTCTCGAGGAGATCCCGGAGATCGACGCGATCGTCGGGACGACCGGCCTATCCGGGATTGCGAAAGTGATCGAGGATGCCGTAAACGGCCGGAAATCCTCGGCGGTTTATGATGCGAGCACGGATGACCTGCCCTCTCCGGAGAAGAGAATCGTCACGACGGGCGGTCACTTCGCGTATCTCAAGATCGCGGAAGGATGCGACAAGTACTGCACGTACTGTGCGATCCCAAAGTTCAGGGGCCGCTACCGCAGCTATCCGATGGAAGCGCTTCTTGACGAAGCCCGTTCCCTGGCGGACGCGGGCGTGAAGGAACTGATCCTCGTGGCGCAGGAGACGACTCTTTACGGAACCGATCTGTACGGGGAGAAGCGCCTGCATCTCCTCATCAAAGAACTGTGCCGCATAGAGTCTTTCCGGTGGATCCGCGTGCTCTACTGTTATCCCGAGGAGATTTATCCGGAACTGATCGACGTGATGGCGGCCGAACCGAAGATCTGCCATTATCTGGATCTTCCGATTCAGCACGCCTCGGATGCGGTCTTAAAGCGCATGAACCGGCGCACCTCGAAAGAAGATCTGAAAAAGCTTATTGCGACGCTTCGGGAGCGGATTCCGGATATTGTGCTTAGGACCACGCTGATCACGGGATTTCCGGGCGAGACGGAAGAGGAACACGCCGAACTTCTGGACTTTGTGCGGGAAGTCCGGTTTGATCATCTGGGTGTATTCATGTACTCCAGGGAGGAGGGGACGGCCGCTGCCGCGATGAAGCCCCAGATCCGGAAACCGGTGAAGAAAAAAAGGTATGCCGAGCTTATGACATGCCAGCAGCGGATTTCACTCGAGCGGAATCAGGAGCGAACGGGCCTCGAAACGGACGTGTTTGTGGAGGGCCGTCTCCCGGAGGACGGCGTCTATATCGGCCGCACATACGGCGATGCGCCGTCGGTGGACGGGTTCCTGTTCTTTAACGCGCAGAGGGAGCACATGACCGGTGATTTTGTCCGCGTCCGCGTAAATGGTGCTTCGGAATATGATTTGTACGGGGAGGAGATCTCAGATGGAGACATTCAGGAATATGAACCTGCCGAATAAGCTGACCTGCCTCAGGATGCTGCTTGTTGTGCCGTTCGTCATCTTTATGCTTGCGGGAAGAGCGGAAGGTGCGTTTATGGTGCTGTCGCTTGTCTGCTTCTGCGCGGCGTCGCTGACCGATATGCTTGACGGAAAGATCGCACGCAGCAGGGGCCTGATCACGGATTTCGGCAAGTTTATGGATCCGCTTGCGGACAAGCTGCTTGTCGTATCCGCGATGATCTGCCTGGTTGAGCTTAAGCGGATACCGGCGTGGATCGTGATCATCATCATCGCGCGCGAATTTATCATCAGCGGCTTCCGCCTGATCGCGTCCGACAACGGCATCGTGATCGCCGCAAGCTGGTGGGGAAAGACCAAGACGGTGTCCCAGATGCTGATGATTATCCTGATGATCATCCATTTTACCGACGGGCCGATGCTCATCGTGCAGAATGTGGTCATGTACGCCGCACTCATCCTGACGGTGGTGTCGCTTATTGATTATCTCTGGAAGAACAAGAACGTGCTGTCCATGCAGAGCTGACCGCCGGAAGAGGGGAGGCACCCTTGTGCATGCAGCCCGAACGAACGATATGATGAATAGGAGTTTTCATGGCTAAAATTCAGATGAAGACGCCGCTTGTCGAACTCGACGGCGACGAAATGACGCGAATCCTGTGGCAGATGATCAAAGAGGAACTGATCCTTCCTTTCATCGAGCTGAAGGCGGAGTACTATGATCTCGGGCTTCCGAAACGGGATGAGACCGATGACCAGGTGACGGTGGACGCCGCCAATGCCATCCGCAGGTACGGCGTCGGCGTCAAGTGCGCGACGATCACGCCGAACCCGGCCCGGGTAAAGGAGTACGGCCTGAAGGAGATGTATAAGAGCCCGAACGGCACGCTGAGGGCGATGCTGGACGGCACCGTGTTCCGCGCCCCGATCCTGGTGAAGGGTATCGAGCCGTGCGTCCGGAACTGGAAGAAGCCGATCACCATCGCGCGCCATGCTTACGGCGACGTATATAAAAATGCCGAGATCCGCGTTCCGGGTCCCGGGGAGGCCAGACTGGTCTTCACCGCCGCGGACGGAACCGTCACGGAAGAGAAGATCTTTGATTTCGAAGATGCCGGCGTCATCCAGGGGATCTACAACCTGGACAGCTCCATCAGGAGCTTTGCGCGCAGCTGTTTTGCGTATGCGCTGGACGTAAAAGAGGATCTCTGGTTCGCAACGAAGGACACCATTTCCAAGACGTACGACCGGGCGTTCAAGGAGATCTTTGAAACCGTCTATGAAGAAGAATACAAAGACCGGTTCGAAGAGGCCGGCATCACATACTTCTATACGCTGATCGACGACGCCGTCGCGAGGATCATGAAGTGTGACGGCGGACTTGTCTGGGCCTGCAAAAATTATGACGGCGATGTGTTCTCGGACATGCTCTCGTCCGCGTTCGGCTCACTGGCCATGATGACGTCGGTGCTCGTTTCGCCGGACGGCTGCTTCGAGTACGAAGCCGCACACGGCACCGTTCAGCGCCATTATTACAAGCATCTGGCAGGCGAAAGCACGTCGACCAATTCCGTTGCGACGATCTTCGCGTGGTCCGGAGCGATCCGGAAGAGGGGGGAACTCGATGAGCTTCCCGAGATGATCCGGTTTGCGGACTGCCTGGAGAAGGCGACGCTTGAGACGATTGAATCCGGCACGATGACCGGGGACCTGGCGCGCATCACGACGCTTTCCGACGTGCATCAGGTGGATTCGCTCGGCTTTATCCGTGCGGTCCGGGAAAAACTTGAAGAATTGCTGTAAAAAAAGGGGGATGATTCCCCCTTTTGTCATGCCTGAAGCGTTTCCCACTCCTCATAAGCTTCTTCGAGCCTTCTTCCGATCTCGTCCTTCCGGCAGCTCAGCTCGGAAAGCAATCCGGCATCGGATGCGACTGAAGGATCTTCAAAGCGCTCGTCGATCTCACGGTCTTCCTGCTCCAGAGCCTCAATTTCCGCTTCCAGTTTCTTAAGCGCATTCATCTGCCGGCGTTTTCTGGATTCTTCTTCCTTTTGGGCCTTCCAGTCCAGCTTGGCCGACGTGTCCGCTTTTTCCTCGGGGAGGCGTTCTTCCTCCGTAAGCGAAGCGCGCTCAACATCCTCCTTTTTCTCGAGATAATAGTCATAGTTGCCGATGTAGTTGAGCAGATGACACTGCGTCAGATCCAGTATTCTTGTCGCCGTGCGGTTGATGAAATAACGGTCATGCGAGACGTAGAAAACCGTCCCTTCATAGGCCCGGATCGCGCTCTCGAGCACTTCGCGCGAACTGATGTCCAGATGGTTGGTCGGCTCGTCGAGCATCAGGAAGTTGGATTTCGAGAGCATCAGCTTGCACAGCGAAACCCGCGCTCTTTCCCCGCCGGACAGATCGCCGATGCGTTTGAACACGTCGTCCCCGGTGAAGAGAAACGCGGCCAGTTTCGTCCGGATCTCGGTGTTGTTCATCGAAGGATAGTCATCCGATATCTCTCCGAATATGGTCTTTGAGCTGTCGAGCACCTGCATTTCCTGGTCGTAGTATCCTGCGAATGTGTTGGTGCCGTATGTAAAAGTGCCTCCGTCGCTTTTTTCCGCGCCGTTCAGGATCTTGAGAAGCGTGGACTTCCCGGTTCCGTTGTCTCCGATCAGCGCAACATGCTCGCCGCGCTTGATTTCAAAGGAAATGCCGCTGAAAAGCGTCTGTTCCCCGAAACTCTTGGACAGATCCTCAACGGTCAGCACGTCCCGGCCGCTCTCGACAGACGCAGCGAAGCGGAAGCTGATTTCCCTGTCGGTCATATCCGGTTTATCCGGCCGGTCCATCTTCTCCAGCGCTTTCTCGCGGCTTTCCGCGCGCCGGATGGACTTTTCCCGGTTAAACTGCTTCAGCTTTGCGATCACGGCTTCCTGATGCTCGCGCTCGCGCTCCGCATTCAGCCATGCCGCATAGGCGGCTTTCCGAAGTGCTTCCTTCTTTTCGCTGAAGCGGTCATAATTGCCGGCGTAGACCGCGGAGCGGCCGTTTTCGATCTCGACGACTTTCGTTGCGACCCGGTTCAGGAAATACCGGTCGTGCGAGACGATGAGAACGGCGCCGGCGTAATTGATGAGATACGTCTCAAGCCACTCGATGGAATGCATATCCAGATGGTTGGTCGGCTCGTCGAGAAGGAGGATGTCCGGCGATGTGAGCAGAAGAGTGCCGAGCGCGACGCGCGTCTTCTGTCCGCCGGACAGGGCCAAGACCTGCTTCCCGAACTCGGATTCATCGAACCCGAGACCTTTCAGGACGCCGGTCACTTCGCTCCGGTACGCGTACCCGCCTTCCCGCTCGAACAGTTCGGTCATGCGGGCATATTCCTGCATTTCCTCATGCAGCTCATCCCCGGAGAGGTCGGCCATGCGCTCTTCTGAGACGCGGATCTTATCGGAAAGAAGATGCAGGTCGTTCCGGACGGACCAGAGCTGCTCGAAAATGGTGCTGCTGCTCGTGAGGTCCTGATGCTGCGCGAGGTATCCGATCCGCTTGTCTTTTGAAATGACGACCTGGCCGCTGTCAGGCTCCTCACAGCCGGAGATGATCTTAAGGAGCGTGGACTTCCCGGCTCCGTTGACGCCGACCAGGGCGGTTTTTTCGCGCTCTTCTATGTGAAAGGAGATCTCTTTCAGGATGTCCTTGCCGTCGTAGGATTTGGAGATGTTGGAAATATTGAGTATCATGTGCGTCTCCGTTTCGTGAATGGTATCTCAGCTATTATACCCGCACAAGTGAAAAATTGACAAGCCGGTACAGGATGATTATCATGAACGGGAGGAGGATGAACCAATATGCTGAAAGTCCTGCTGGCTGAGCAGATGAAGGCATGTGATGCCTATACAATCAACCGGATCGGCATCCCGTCGGCGTCCCTGATGGAAAGGGCCGCTTATGCGTGCGCGGATGCCGCCGCGGGATATGCCGGGCGAAGCGGCTATGTCGTCGTGGCGGCCGGAACCGGCCACAACGGGGGCGACGGATATGCCTGCGCGAGAATACTCCATCTGAGGGGGATCCGCACGGCGATCCTTGCGGCAGGGAATCCGGAGCACATGGCGGAAGAGACGAAAAGACAGGCGGGGATCTGCATGCGGCTCGGCATTCCCGAAGCGGACACGACGGCTCTTTCCGAGGCGGACGTAATCGTGGACGCGCTCATCGGAATCGGGTTGTCCCGGGACGTGGCCGGTGAGAAAAAAGACCTGATCGGGAAGATCAACGAGTCAGGAGCCCGGGTCGTGGCCGTGGACGTGCCGAGCGGCGTGGACGCCGATACCGGCAGGATCTGCGGATGCGCGGTGCGGGCGGACTGTACGGTGACGATGCAGTGCCTGAAGGCGGGGCTGCTCCTCTATCCTGGCGCAGGGTGCGCCGGAGAGGTGATCCGGGCCGGGATCGATGTGGCCGAGGAAATTCCCGAAGCCGAACCGCACCGGATGTACAGCACCGGGAAGGAGGATCTGAGCGAGCTGCTTCCTGAGCGGGATCCGTCCGGAAACAAAGGGACCTTCGGCAAAGTGCTTGTGATCGCCGGGACGCACAACATGGCGGGGGCCGCGATCCTGTGCGGACGCGCCGCGCTGAGAAGCGGTGCGGGCATGGTGATGATCCTGACGCCGGAGATAAACCGCACGATCATCCAGAGCGCTTTTCCGGAAGCCATGCTGAAAACCTGGGAAAATGCCGCGGAGAGAGAACGGGCTCTTTGCGAAGCGCTCGCGTGGTGCGATGCGGCCGCCTGCGGGCCGGGACTCGGGACGGGCGAGGATTCGGAACAGCTTGTCCGGAGACTGTGCGCGCTTTCGGACAAGCCGATGGTGCTCGATGCGGATGCGCTGAATCTGATCAGCCGGCATCCGGAACTCCTGAAGGAGATCAGACAAACGGCGATCATCACGCCGCACATAGGCGAGATGTCCAGGCTCACCGGGCTGTCCGTGCCGGATATCAAGCAGGATCTCATCGGATGCGCGCTCGGGTTTGCTTCTTCGCATGATGTGATCTGTGTCCTGAAGGACGCGCGCACCGTGACGGCTTTCCCGGACGGTCGTGTCTTCATCAACCGGACCGGAAACAGCGGGATGGCCACGGCCGGCAGCGGGGATGTCCTTACCGGCATAACGGCATCGCTCCTGGCCCAGACGGGAAGCGCGGAGAAGGCAGCGCCTGCAGCCGTATGCCTTCACGGCGCGGCAGGCGATGAGGCGGCCGGAAAAGAGGGCGTCCGCTTCATGACGGCAAGTGATATAACAGACGGACTGCGCAGCGCCATGAAGGCTGCGGATACGGGAAGGGAGAAGGTGAACAGCAGTGAAAGAGTATAGCAGAATCCGGGCGGAAATCGACCTTGACGCCATAGACCGCAATCTTGACGTCATGAGGAAGCATCTGAAAGAAGGAACCCCGATCTGCGCGGTTGTGAAAGCGGATTCTTACGGGCACGGGGCGGTTCCGATCGCACGGCATATCGAGCCAAGAGACGATATCTGGGGCTTTGCCGTGGCGACGGCGGAGGAAGGAAAACTGCTCAGGAAAGCAGGAATTCAAAAGCCGGTTGTGCTCCTTGGCTATGTATTTCCCGAATCGTATGAGATTGTTCTCAAGTACGGCCTCAGGGCCTGCATTTTTGAGGAGACGTCTGCGGAGCTTTTGTCCGAGGCGGCAAAAAAAGCAGGGACATGCGCCGTCATTCATATCGCGCTCGACACCGGTATGAGCCGGATCGGATTTGACGTGTCGGAGGCGGCGGCGGATGCGGTCTGCCGCATCGCAGAGAAGGACGCGCTTAAGATCGAGGGCTTGTTTACGCATTTTGCGCGATGTGACGAGCCGTCCCTCGAGCCGGCCGTCGAACAGTTCAAAGCCTACCAGACGTTTCTTCAGATGCTCGCAGAGCGCGGGCTTGAGATCCCTGTGCGGCATGTCTGCAACAGCGCCGGCACGATGCGGTTCAAAGAGGCCAATCTGGATCTGGTGCGCGCCGGGATCACCCTGTACGGACTCACTCCGTCGGATGAGATTGCGGATGAGATGACGGAACTTCAGCCGGTGATGAGGCTGGTCAGCCATCTGTCCTACGTGAAAGAGCTTCCTCCCGGAAGGGCGATCAGTTACGGCGGCACGTACGTGACCGGGCGCACGATGCGCGTGGCGACGGTGCCGACGGGATATGCGGACGGCTATCCGCGCCTCTTATCCGGGAAAGGTTCGGTGCTCATCGGCGGGAAGCGGGCGCCGATCCTCGGACGCGTCTGTATGGATCAGTTTATGGTGGACGTATCCGGGATACCTGAAGCCGCAGTCGGATCGGAAGCCGTGCTCCTGGGCAGCCAGGGAGATGAGTGCATCACGGCTGAAGAAATCGGGCGGCTGAGCGGACGGTTCAACTATGAACTGGTGTCCGATATCTCGAAACGGGTGCCGAGGAACTATCTGCTCGGAGGCCGGGTCGTGGAACAGGTTGATTATTTTTCCTGACTATGATAAATTAAATGTTTGGCAGGGTGCCGCCCGTAAGGCGTCCTGCCTATCAATGATACAAAGGAGACGTTTTATGTCCGGACATTCCAAATTTGCAAACATAAAGCACAAAAAAGAAAAAAATGACGCCGCCAAGGGCAAGATCTTCACCATCATCGGCCGCGAAATCGCGGTGGCCGTAAAAGAAGGCGGACCTGACCCGTCCAATAATTTCAAGCTGGCCACGGTGATCGCAAAAGCGAAAGCCAACAATGTGCCCAACGACACGATTGAGCGCGGAATTAAAAAAGCGGCCGGAGACTCTTCCGGCGCCAACTACGAGCAGGGCACGTATGAAGGATACGGGCCGAACGGCGTCGCGATCATCGTCAAGACCCTGACCGACAACAAGAACCGGACTGCGGCGGACGTAAGATCCGCATTTTCAAAAGGCAACGGCAATATCGGCACACCCGGAAGCGTCTCCTTCATGTTCGACGAGAAGGGACAGATCATCATCGACAAGGAGGAGTGCGATACGGACGCCGACGATCTGATGATGATGGCGCTGGACGCCGGTGCCGAGGACTTCAAGGAGGAAGACGACTCCTATGAAGTGATCACGGCGCCCGAAGCCTTCGAGGACGTGCGCAAGGCACTTGAGGACGCGGGCATCCCGATGGCGGAAGCCGAAGTGACGATGATCCCGCAGAACTACGTCACGCTGACAGATCCGGCAGCGATCGCCTCGCTGAATAAGATTCTGGATCTTCTTGACGGAAGCGACGACGTACAGAATGTCTATCATAACTGGGACGAAGAGGAGTAATCCGACCGAGTATGGACTTCCTGACTGCATTTTTGCTCGGTGCCCTGCAGGGCGTGCTGGAGTTTTTTCCTGTCAGCTCTACCGGGCATCTTGTTTTCGTGGAACAGATCACCGCTTTTGAGGCGCCGCGCCTGCTGTTCCACGCATTTCTTCATATCGGATCGGTGATCGCGGTGATCTATGTTTTCAGACGGGATGTGTTCCGCCTGGTGATCGAGAGCGGCCGGATCCTTGCGGATGTCCTGAGGAATATGAAGGAATTCATCGGGAGCCTCCTTAAGGGATCCGATCCTGATTACATCAAAGTGATCCGCACCAATTACCGCAAGCTGGTCGTGATGCTGACCGCCGCGTCGATTCCGACCTTTGCAGGCGGCATTCTCCTGCGCGGTGCGGCAGAGACGCTGTCCGGATCGGTTATGTATACCGGTGTAGGACTTCTTATGACAGGCATCATCCTGCTTGTGTCTTCGATGCTGCGCCCGATGGATGAGATGCCAAAAGACATCCCGTACTGGAAAATCTTCGTGATCGGAGCCGCTCAGGGCTTATCCGTGCTTCCCGGCGTGTCCCGCTTCGGCGTGACGCTCAGCGGCGGCATCCTGTGCGGGCTCGGCAAGATGACGGCGGTGAGAATCTCGTTCCTCATGCTGATACCGGTCTCTCTCGGCGCTCTTGCAGAGGAACTGGCCGTTTCGATTCCGGCGGGCGTGATGGCCGGCCGCACGGCCGGTATCTGTCTTACCGGCATGGCAGCGTCGGCGGTCTTTGGAATCCTGCTTATGAAACGTCTTCTCCGCTTTGTCCGCGTGAGGGATTTGAAGGGGTTTGCTTATTATTGCTTTTGCGCCGGGGCGATCTCCGTCATGATCGGGTTCTTCCTGTAAAACAAGAACGGCGCTTTGGGGGTATAAATGGCTTCATCTGGCACAAAAAAGAGGAAGGGGAGCGCTTCGTCTTCTTCCGGGAAAAAGAGCGCGTCCAGAAGTTCGTCTTTTGCGTCTGCTTCCGGACGGACGGCTTCCGCGAGATCATCTTCAGGACGGACTTCTTCGGGAAGAACCTCTTCCGGAAGAACGGCATCCGCAAGGACGGCTTCCGCTTCCCGGCCGGCCGCTTCGCGCAGCCGCAGCCGCTCATCCGCCGCGGACGCGAGGGTGGGGCAGGAGATCGGGATCTGCATCGCGGCAGCTGTCTCGCTCCTCATCGGTCTGGGTAATCTCGGCATGGTCGGGCGCGCCGGCAATACGGTGAGCGACGCCCTGTTCGGGGTCTTCGGCCTGATGGCTTATGTGGTTCCTTTCCTGCTGTTTTTCGGCTATGCATTTTTCATCGCAAACAGAAGAAATTCGCTGATCGGGCGCAAGATGACGGGGCTCATCCTCCTCGTTTTGTTTTTATGCGCCTTTATGCAGCTGCTGACACTGGGATATGACCGTCAAAGCATGGTCCGCGACTTTTATACGGTCGCGTCCGAGGACCACGTGGGGGGCGGCTTTATCGGCGGCATTCTCGTCTTCGGTTTCGGATACGCTTTCGGCATGACAGGCGCTTACATTCTGACCGTGTGCGGACTCATCATCGCCGCGATCGTGCTCACGCAGAAGCCGCTTCTTACGGCTTTCGGAATCAGGAGCCGGCGGGCCGCCATCAAGGCTTCCAATAAAACCCGGGAGAAGCGCAGGGAGCGGGCTGAAAGGCGCAGAATACGGGCTCTCGAGCGGGAAGAAGCGCGCGCAGGCGAGGACGAGGATTACTATATCGACCTCGAGGAGGATTACGGCGCAAGTCCGCTTGAGCGGGTCACACTTGAGCGGGACATCACCAAAAAGAGCGACGCGCTGGAGGCGAAGAAGAAAGGGAAAGTGAAGCAGCCGTCTAAAAAGGCTGCGGATCATGCGCCTGCCGCGACGCATCCGGATCCGATGCGGCCGCTTCCGGACATGAGCTCCCTGACGATCGACGACGGCGGCGCCGTCTTCGCGATGCCGTCCTTCCTCCGGACGAAGGATGCGGCTCCGGCCGATGTCCTGCCTTCATCCGTTCCTGAGACGGAGCGGGAGCCGGACGCACTCGATATGGAGCTCGGAGGAGCGCCGCTTCCGGAAGAGCGGGCGGTCTTTAAGCAGGCAGAGCCCGAGACGGCTCCGCTTCCCGAGAAGCCGAAAAGGCGCAGGGAGAAGGCAAAAGATGCCGCGCTGACACCGGAAGAGCGGGCGAAGGACATCAAAGAAGTCGGAGAAGAAATCGAGATCAGAACCGAGAAAAAAACCTATCAGCTTCCGCCGATTGATCTGCTGACCCCGGGAAAGCCCACGAAGGGCGATTCCAGGCAGCAGCTGATGGACACCGCGGCAAAGCTGCAGCAGACGCTCGAAAACTTCGGCGTGAACGTCAAAGTCGTCAACGTCAGCAGAGGACCGACGGTAACGAGATACGAGCTGCAGCCCGAGATGGGCGTCAAAGTCAGCCGGATCATCAATCTGCAGGATGACATCAAACTGAATCTTGCGACGTCCGAGATCCGGATCGAAGCGCCGATTCCGGGGAAAGCGGCCGTCGGCATCGAAGTCCCGAACAAGGAGATCGCGCCGGTGATGCTGCATGATATCCTGGACTCGGATGAGTTCCGGAATACAAAGGCGCATCTGCCGTTTGCCGTCGGCAAGGACATCGGCGGCAGGGTCGTGATCGCGGATATCGAGAAAATGCCGCATCTTCTGATTGCGGGCGCAACCGGTTCCGGTAAATCCGTCTGCATCAACACGCTGATCATGAGCATTTTGTATAAATGCACGCCGGACGAAGTGCGGCTCCTCATGATCGACCCGAAAGTGGTTGAGCTGAAGATCTACGACGGCATCCCCCATCTTCTGATTCCGGTCGTGACGGATGCGAGGAAAGCCGCCGGGGCCCTCAACTGGGCGGTCCAGGAGATGACGGACCGCTACAACAAGTTTGCGCAGTATCCGGGCGTCCGCGATATCCGCTCGTATAACGAACGGGTCGCGAAGATGAACCGGGAACTCGATGAGGCGGAACAGATACCGACGATGCCGAGGATCATCGTGATCGTCGACGAGCTCGCGGATCTGATGATGGTGGCGTCCTCTGAAGTGGAGGATGCGATCTGCCGTCTGGCCCAGCTGGCAAGAGCGGCCGGCATTCACCTGATCATCGCGACGCAGCGTCCTTCGGTCAACGTCGTGACCGGACTCATCAAAGCCAACATGCCGTCGAGGATCGCGCTCGCCGTCACAAGCGGGATCGACAGCCGCACCATTCTCGATATGAACGGCGCCGAGAAACTGCTCGGAAAGGGTGATATGCTGTTCTATCCGCAGGGCTATCCGAAGCCCGCGAGAGTGCAGGGCGGCTATGTCTCGGACAGCGACATCACGGACGTCGTCAGCTTTTTGACTTCACAAACAGATGAGGTCGAGTATAATAAAGAAGTAGAAGAAAAGATCAGCAATTCGGCTTCGCCGGCAGCTTCCGCCGGAGGCGCATCTTCCGATGACGGGCGTGACGAGTATTTTGAGGACTCCGGCCGGCTGATCATCGAGAAGGATAAGGCGTCGATCGGGATGCTGCAGAGAGCTTTCAAGATCGGATTTAACCGGGCCGCCCGGATCATGGACCAGCTGGCGGATGCGGGTGTGGTCGGCGGCGAGGAAGGCACAAAGCCCCGGAAGATCTTGATGACACTGGAAGAATTCGAGCAATTACTGCAGACGGAGTGATCGCATGGTATGCAGAAACTGCGGTTCCAGGATACCGGACGGGAAGCTTTACTGTCCGTTCTGCGGAGAAGAAGTCCAGCTCGTTCCCGAGTACAATTCCACCGACATGCAGCGGGTGATGAAGCACATGGAGGAGGAAGAACAGGAGCGTCTCCGCAGAGAAAAGGAACTGGAAGAAGAGGAGAACAGGAGACGGAGGCGTATGAGCCCTGAGATGAAGCTTCTCAGCGTGCTCATCATCGCTCTTTTGTCGGCTGCTTTTTCCCTGTGCATGATCTTTCTGATCAAGCGCGCCAATCATGAGAATTTCGGCTACCTGCGCGTGCAGGCGGCCCGGGCTGCCGAAAGCGGAGATACGGCAGAGGCGCTTCAGTACCTGGTACAGGCGGAGGCTGTGATGCCTCCGGCCTCGATCGGACTGTCTTTAGACAAGAGCGGGCTTTTATGGGAACTCGGGCAGAAAGACAACGCCAAGGCCACGCTGTACGGCCTGCTCACGAAAGACCGTTCGCTCCCTGTCTATGAACAACTGATCGCCTATCTGGCCGAGGACGGTGAGAATGACCGGATCGCGGCGCTTGTCGCCGACAGCGGGAATGAAGAGCTCATCGAAACATACGGCGCGTATATCGCGAATCCGCCCGAGTTCAGTCTGATGAACGGCGACACCTACGCGTACGGCACGATGCTTACCATCACGGTGACGGGAAAAGGAAAAATCTACTACACGACGGACGGCACGGATCCTTCCGACAGCGCCTTCCTGTATGAAGAGCCGGTCATGCTTGAGATGGGCACAAACCGGATCCGGTCTGTTTTTATCAACGAGAAGGGTGTGCGAAGTCCCGAGTCCGCTGCCGTATATAACGTCATCAAGGCGGAGACCAAGGCAGCCTGACCGGCATTTTCTAATCTTTGACACAGGATTCTCGTGACTTCAGTCATGAGAGGAATGTGCAATTCGCGCACGATTCCTCTTCGAGAATCGTGATTTACATTTGTGCAGCTGGCAAGTCCGGATGCAAAAGGGCAATCGGATAAGCTTAACAGATATATGGGAGGGCAGAGATGTTCAAAATTCTTGAAAAGAGGCAGCTCAGCGAGGTTGTCTGGGAAATGGTGGTGGAGGCGCCGCTCCTCGCGCGCCACGCGAAGCCGGGACAGTTCCTGATCGTGAGGAAAGACGAGACGGGCGAGCGGATCCCGCTGACCATCTGTGACTATGACGCAGAGAGAGGGACCGTCACGATCGTGTTCCAGCCGGTCGGCGTATCCACGATGAAGTATCTGGAACTTGAAGTGGGAGACGGTTTTGCAGACGTCGTCGGCCCGCTCGGAAGACCCTCCGATATCCTGGATATGAGCGAGGAAGAACTGAAAAGCAAAAAATTTCTCTTTGTCTGCGGCGGCGTCGGAACCGCACCGGTCTATCCGCAGGTCAAGTGGCTCCATGAGCGCGGCATTGACGCCGACGTCATCATCGGATGCCGCACGAAGGATCTTCTTTTTTACGAAGACAAGATGCGCGAAGTGGCGGGCAATCTGTACATCACAACGGACGACGGATCCTATATGCACAAGGGTGTCGTCACAAGCGTGATCGACGAGCTTGTAGCCGAGGGTAAAAAATATGATCACTGCGTCTCGATCGGACCGATGATCATGATGAAATTCTGCTGCCTGACAACCGAGAAGTACGGGATCCCTACCGTTGTGTCCATGAACCCGATCATGGTGGACGGGACCGGCATGTGCGGCGCCTGCCGCCTGACCGTCGGAGACGAGGTGAAGTTCGCCTGTGTGGACGGCCCCGAGTTTGACGGCCACAAGATCAACTGGGCGGAATGTCTGAAGCGTTCGCAGATGTACAAGAGCGCGGAAGGCGAGGCGAAGCTGAAATATCAGGAAGGCCGCACGCATGAGGGCGGCTGCGGCAACTGCTGATCTGATCCGGTAACGGCGAATATACGCATGAATATAGGAGTTTCAATATGGGAGATGCAATGAAGAAGGTTCCGGTCAGGGAACAGGATCCGAAGGTCCGTGCAGCGAATTTTGACGAAGTGTGCCTCGGGTACAACGAAGAGGAAGCGGTCGAAGAGGCTTCCCGCTGCCTGAACTGCAAAAATGCAAGATGTATCCAAGGATGTCCGGTCAATATCCGGATCAATGATTTTATCGCAAAGGTGAAAGAAAGAGACTACGAAGCGGCGTATCAGATCATCTCGCTTGACAGCGCGCTTCCGGCCGTCTGCGGACGTGTCTGCCCGCAGGAGACGCAGTGCGAAGGCAAGTGCATCCGCGGCGTAAAAGGCGAAGCGATTTCGATCGGCAAGCTTGAGCGCTTCGTGGCGGACTGGGCGCGCGAAAACGGCATTCGCCCGAAGGCGCCCGAGACGAAGAACGGCCACAAGGTGGCGGTCGTGGGAAGCGGTCCTGCCGGACTTACCTGCGCAGGCGACCTGGCCCGTATGGGATACGACGTCACGATCTTCGAGGCGCTTCATAAAGCCGGCGGCGTCCTGTCCTACGGCATCCCGGAATTCCGTCTGCCGAAAGACGAAGTGGTTGCCAAGGAAGTGGAAAATGTCAAATCGATGGGCGTCACGATCAACACCGACGTCATCATCGGCCGCACGGAGTCCGTCGATGAGCTTCTTGCGGAAGGCTATGAGGCCGTCTTTATCGGATCCGGCGCCGGTCTTCCGATGTTCATGGGGATCCCGGGCGAGAACGCAAACGGCGTCTTCTCCGCCAATGAGTACCTGACAAGGAACAACCTGATGAAGGCGTTCCGCGATGACTACGATACGCCGATCTACAGGGCGAAGAAAGTGGTCGTCGTGGGCGGCGGCAATGTGGCGATGGACGCGGCCAGAACCGCACTGCGGCTCGGCGCGGACGTCCATCTGGTTTACCGGCGTTCCGAAGCCGAACTGCCGGCCAGGGCCGAAGAGGTGCATCACGCGAAGGAAGAAGGCATCAAGTTTGATCTTCTGACCAATCCGGTTGAGATCCTGACCGACGAAAATGATATGGTCACCGGCATCCGCTGCATCCGCATGGAACTGGGCGAGCCCGACGCTTCCGGCAGACGCCGCCCGGTGCCGGTCGAAGGATCGGAGTTCGAGATGAGCTGCGACGCCGTGATCATGTCGCTCGGCACCTCGCCGAATCCGCTGATCTCCTCGACGACGGTCGGACTTGATGTCAACCGCCGGAAATGCATCATCGCTTCCGAAGAGGACGGCGCGACATCCAGAGAAGGCGTTTACGCCGGAGGCGACGCCGTGACCGGCGCGGCGACCGTGATCCTGGCTATGGGAGCCGGCAAAGTGGGCGCCAAGGGGATTGACGCGTTCATTCGTTCAAAGGGCTGATGTCCACGGGAAAGAGAAAAGCTGCAGCATATACGGATCGGGCTGACCGGGCGGTCGGCCCGATCCTTTCATAGCTGTACGGGCTGTTCCGCGGCAGGGCCTGTGCTTCCCGCACAGGGACGCGGGCGCAGGTGAATCCTTAGCGTCCCTGCGCACTTTGCTCATTACAAGAGATGGAGGGAACAATCTGTGCTGATCCGCATCGTCTGTGTCGGGAAAATCAAGGAAAAATTCTATACGGACGCCGTCGCCGAATATCTGAAGCGCCTCGGACGGTATGCAAAGATCGCGGTCGAAGAAGTGCCGGATGAGAAGATCCTGGACAGAGCTTCGCACGCCGAAAAGCAGATCGTACTCAGGAAAGAAGGCGCACGGATACTCGGGCGGATCCGGGACGGGGACTATGTGATCGCGCTTGCGATCGACGGCGCAGCGTATGACTCGGAAGGCTTCTCAAAGAAGATCGGATCTTTGCAGGGAAGCGGGAAAAGCGCCGTTTCGTTCGTGATCGGCGGCAGCCTCGGACTGGACCGCGAGGTCCTTGCAAGGGCGGATGAGAAGCTGAGCTTCTCGGCCATGACCTTCCCGCATCAGCTGATGCGCGTGATTTTGCTCGAGCAGATCTACAGGGGCTTCCGCATCCTGAACGGCGAGCCCTATCATAAGTAATGACAGCTTGCTATTTCCGACTGAAACCAGTATACTTTTGAGGACTCTTCCGGATAGCTGAGAAAGCGATAGAAAGGACAGTGAAGTATGGCGGAGACTCTGTTTGACCTTCCCGCGCAGCATGAGCGGAACCTGTTCGGACAGTTCGACTCACATCTGAAACTGATCGAGCAGGAACTTTCCGTCAGTATCGTTCCGCGGAACGGGCATGTCAAACTGATCGGTTCGGATGCGGGGATCGGACAGGCGAAGAAGCTGCTCGCGATGCTGCTCGTTCTCTCCGAGAAGGGCAATACGATTACGGAGCAGAACATCCGGTATGCACTGTCACTGCTCAGGGAGGAAAGAGAGCGGGCTATGATCGAAATTGACCGGGAAATCATCCTGCACACGATGTCGGGGCGTCCCATCAAGCCGAAAACGGTCGGTCAGAAGGAGTACATCGACTCGATTGAGTCCAACATGATCACGTTCGGCATCGGGCCGGCGGGTACGGGCAAAACCTACCTCGCGATGGCGATGGCCATCCGGGCGTTCCGGGCGGAGGAAGTGTCCAGGATCATCCTGACGAGACCGGCCATTGAAGCGGGGGAAAAGCTGGGCTTTCTTCCCGGCGATCTGCAGAGCAAGATCGATCCGTATCTGCGGCCGCTCTACGACGCACTTTACGACATCATGGGGGCGGAGGCATTTTTGAAAAATTCCGAAAAGGGGCTGATCGAAGTGGCGCCGCTCGCGTACATGCGCGGAAGAACGCTGGACAATGCCTTTATTATTCTGGACGAAGCCCAGAACACAACCCCGTCCCAGATGAAGATGTTCCTGACCAGGATCGGTTTCGGTTCCAAGGTGGTCGTAACCGGGGACCGGACGCAGAAGGATCTGCCGAGAGATGAAAAAAGCGGACTGGACGTGGCCTGCCGCGTGCTTCGGAAGATCTCCGATATCGGCATGTGCGAACTGACGAGCCGTGACGTCGTCAGACATCCGCTTGTTCAGAAGATCGTGGAAGCGTATGAGAAATATGAGGAGCGCGAGACCGCAAGGCAGGTCAAAAGGGGACCGCGCGCATCCGGTGTGGTAAGAAAGGGCGGAAACGGGCGATGACACTATGGTTTGAAAATGAATATCCGGACGTTCCGCTCGGCACTCTGTTCGATTTTGATCTTGAGAAAACGGCGGAGGAAGTCGCATCCTGCGTCCTTGCCGAAGAGCACTGTCCGTATGACACGGAACTGTCGCTGACTCTGGTCGATGACGCGCGCATCCGTGCGATCAATCTTGAGATGCGGGGAATTGACGCGGCGACGGACGTCCTGTCTTTCCCGATGGTCGCCTATTCCGAGCCGTCCGCGTTTGCGGAGGCGGAGGCGCTGAAAGCGGACTCATTTGACATGGAGAGCGGCGCGCTGCTGCTCGGCGATATTGTCCTTTCCGCCGATCATGTCCTCAGCCAGTCCGCCGCTTACGGGCATTCGGCGAGACGGGAAGCGGCCTTTCTCATTGCTCATTCCATGCTCCACCTGCTCGGCTATGACCATATGAACGAAGAGGAAGAGCGCGTGATGTTTGCAAAACAGGAAGCCGTGCTCCGACTGCTCGGCATCACGAGGGAGACGATTTGAGAGTATGATAAGAGACCAGCTGAAACATAAACAGAGGATTGTCATCAAGATCGGATCGTCCTCACTGATCCACGCCGAGACCGGCCTTCTGAATTTCCCGAAGATCGAGATTCTGGCGCGCGAGGTGGCGGACATCCATAATCAGGGCAAGGACGTCGTCATCGTCTCGTCAGGCGCCATCGCGGTCGGAAGGGCGGCAATGGGAATCGACAAGCTGCATTCCCTGAAGCAGAAGCAGGCATGCGCCGCGATCGGCCAGGTCCGTCTGATGATGATCTACCAGAAGTTTTTCTCCGAGTACGGCCTCAACACCGCGCAGGTGCTCCTGACCAAGCAGACGATGCTGGACAGCGAGAGCCGGGATAATGCCCGCAATACGTTTGAGGAGCTCTTTCAGCTCGGGGTGATTCCGATCGTAAATGAAAATGACACGGTCGAAACCTACGACATCCGGTTCGGCGACAATGACCGCCTCTCGGCGATCGTGACGGCGCTGATCCATGCCGATCTCCTGATCCTCCTTTCGGACATCAGAGGACTCTATACGGATGATCCGAAGCAGAATCCGGACGCCCGGTTCATCAGTTATGTGGACCGGATCGACGAGGATCTGCTGTCCATGGCGAAGTCCACGACCGGCAGTTCGGTGGGGACGGGCGGCATGTCCACAAAGCTGTCCGCCGCGGAGATCGCAACGGCGGCAGGAGCCGAGATGATCATCGCACTCGCGGAGGATTTCCGGATCCTGCACAGGATCCTCGGAGGCGAAGAATGCGGCACGCTGTTTAAGGCGCACCCGCATGAGTTTTATCTGATGGATTATCTGGAAAAGATGTGACGGTATGCAGGCCATTTCGAAAGAAGAGGCAAGGAACCTTGTCCGCTCTATGCGGAAGCGGATTCCGCCCGAAGTATTCGTGATGAAAAGCGGCATCCTGTGCCGGAAACTGATCCGCTCGGATGAGTGGCAAAGCGCGAAGACCGTGCTGCTCTACGCATCCCTTCCCGGAGAGGTTGTGACGGATCTTCTCTTTGAAGACGCTTTCCGGTCGGGCAGGACGGTTGCCGTCCCGAAAGTGACGGGCAGTGAGATCGTCTTTTCGCGCATCACATCCATGAGCGATCTCTCGGAAGGCACATTCCGGATTCCGGAGCCGCGTGAGATCGTGCCGTTTGACTTTGAGCAGCCGCTGATCGTGCTGCCCGGGGTCGCATTTGATGTAACCGGGAACCGCGTCGGATACGGGCGCGGCTTCTATGACCGGTATCTGTCGGCTCATCTCGGACTGAAAAATTGCGCTGTCGCGTATGATTTTTCGGTGTTTCCGCAGATCCTCGCGGATGAGTGGGACGTGCGGACGGATTGCCTGATTACGGAAAAAAGGGAATATCGGAATGATGAATCAAAACCAGGGCGGGGGCACGGCAGCCCTTGAAGAAATCGGCCGGAAAGCAGCGGAAGCCGCAAGAATTCTCGCTACATTGTCAACAGATCTGAAAAACCGCGTGCTCCTGACCGCGGCCGATCTTATTGTGGAAAGAGAACAGGATATTCTGGACGCCAATGCCGAGGACTGGAAGGCGGCCGTGGAGCGGCAGATGCCGGAAGGCCTCCTGGACAGGCTGACGCTCACATCAGAGCGGATCGCCGGAATGGCGGAAGGACTCAGAGTGGTTGCAGGGCTCGATGACCCGATCGGGTCGGTCGGGCATATGGTCAGGCGGCCGAACGGTCTTCTGATCGGGCGCATGACGGTTCCGCTCGGGGTCATCGGCGTGATTTACGAAGCGCGCCCGAACGTGACGTCGGACGTGTTTGCCCTCTGCTTTAAGACGGGCAACGCGACGATCCTGAAAGGCGGAAGCGACGCGCTCAGGTCCAATGCGGCGGTGACGGAGGTGCTGCGGGAAGCGCTCAGGCGGTGCGAAGTGCCGGAAGAGGCGGTGACGCTGATCATGGACACGTCGCGCGAGACAACCCGCGCTTTCATGAGGATGGACCGCTATGTGGATCTGATGATCCCGCGCGGAGGCGCCGGCCTCATCAATACCGTTGTCAGGGAAAGCACGATCCCCGTGATCCAGACGGGGACCGGCAACTGCCACGTCTATGTGGACTCGCCGGCCGACATCGTCATGGCCGTGAACATCATCAACAACGCGAAGACGCAGCGCATCGGCGTCTGCAACGCGGAAGAGTCACTCGTGGTGCACAGGGATATCCGCAGCGCGCTCCTTCCGGCCCTTGAGTTGAAACTGAAGGAAAAGAACGTTGAGCTGAGGGCGGACGACGCGTCCCGCGAGTTTCTCCTGGACGCCGTGCCCGCAACGGAAGAGGACTGGGGGACGGAGTATCTCGATTATATTCTGTCCATCAAGACCGTCAACAACATCGACGAAGCGATCGAGCATATCAACCGGTACAATACCGGTCATTCCGAATGCATCGTGACCTCAAACTACATCCACGCGCAGAAATTCCTGCGGGAGGTCGACGCGGCGGCGGTGTACGTCAACGCGTCCACCCGCTTTACCGACGGCTATGAATTCGGATTCGGCGCGGAGATCGGAATCAGCACCCAGAAACTGCATGCCAGAGGGCCTATGGGTCTCATGGCTCTGACGACTTACAAGTATATCGTGTACGGGACGGGCCAGATCCGCCAGTAACAAGGAGTGTTCATGCAAGATCAAAGTGAGAGAGCAAGGGAGGAGGCGCTGCTTTCCGGAAGTATTGCCGAAGCGAAGGCCGAGCTCAGGTCGATGAGCCTTATGAAAGGGCGTCCGCTCCGCTCCACAGTCGTGACTTTCGGCTGTCAGATGAATGCCAGGGATTCCGAGAAGCTCCGCGGCATACTGGAGGCGGTCGGCTTCGAGGACACCGACGACGAGGAGACAGCGGATTTTATCCTGTACAATACCTGTACGGTCCGTGAAAATGCCGACCAGCACGTGTACGGCCGGCTCGGCATCCTGACAGGACTGAAGAAGAAAAATCCGGACCTGATCGTCGGGCTCTGCGGCTGTATGATGCAGGAGGAGCATGTCGTACAGAAGATCCGGAAGAGTTATCCGGTTGTGGAGCTGATCTTCGGCACCCACAACCTGTTTACGTTTCCGGAGCTTCTCGCCCGCATCCTGAGAGAGCGGAAACGGGTGATCGAGCTGTGGGACGGCACGGACCGGATCGTCGAGCATCTGCCGGTGAAGCGCAAATACGCGTTTAAGTCCGGCGTCAACATCATGTTCGGATGCAACAATTTCTGCAGCTACTGCATCGTGCCGTACGTGCGGGGACGCGAGCGGTCACGCGAGGCGGAGGACATACTCGAAGAAGTGAGGCAGCTTTCCGCGGACGGCGTGAAGGAGATCATGCTCCTCGGGCAGAATGTCAACTCATACGGGAAGACGTCCGGAAGCGGTATGACCTTTCCGGAACTCCTGCGGCAGACGGCCCGCGTTCCCGGGATCGAGCGCGTGCGGTTTATGACCTCGCATCCCAAGGACCTGTCGGATGAGCTGATCGACGTGATCGCGTCGGAGCGCACGATCTGCCGCCATTTTCATCTGCCGGTACAGTCCGGCAGCACCCGGATTCTCGCACAGATGAACCGCCGGTATACCAGGGAGGCTTATCTGGAGCTGACAAAGAAGATCCGGGCCAAGGTGCCGGATATCTCGCTTACGACGGACCTGATCGTCGGATTCCCGGGTGAGACGGAAGACGATTTTCTCGACACGCTGTCGCTCGTCAGGGAAGTCGGATTTGACAGCGCGTTTACGTTTCTTTATTCCAGAAGGACCGGGACGCCGGCCGCCAAGCGCGCGGACCAGGTCCCGGACGACGTCGCACATGAGCGCTTTGACCGCCTTCTCGCTGCCGTTAAGGAGAGCTCGGAAGTGATGTGCCGCCGCTTTGAGGGACAGGTGATGGAGGTTCTCGTGGAAGAGGAGAACCGGATGCAGGGGTATGTCAGCGGCCGGATTTCCCAGAATCTGACCGTGCATTTTCCCGGAACGAAAGAGCTCATCGGGCAGATCGTGCCGGTCCGCCTGAAAGAGTGCAAAGGATTTTATTATTTCGGAGAACAGGAAGGAAGATAACATGGGCTTATCCCCGATGATGCAGGAGTACGTGAGCACGAAGGAAGCGAACAAGGACTGCATCCTCATGTACCGGGTCGGCGACTTTTTCGAAATGTTCTTTGACGACGCCCTGACCGTGTCGAAAGAACTTGAACTGACGCTGACCGGAAAGGAGTGCGGGCTGCCGGAGCGCGCGCCGATGTGCGGCGTGCCGTACCATGCCGTTGACACCTATATCGGAAGGCTCGTCAGACTGGGCCACAAGGTGGCGGTGTGCGACCAGGTGGAGGACCCGAAACTCGCAAAAGGACTTGTGCGCCGGGAGATCACGAGGATCGTGACTCCCGGCACGAATTTTGACGCCTCCGTAATGGAAGAAGGGCGGAACAATTATCTTGTCTGCCTTGTCTGCACGGAGGACCGCTACGGCATCGCTTCGTGCGACGTCTCGACCGGAGAGTTCCTGCTCACCGAGACGGACCGGCGGGAAAAGCTTTCGGATGAGCTCTACAAGCTCGAACCGTCCGAGATCATCTGCAACGAGGCGCTCCTTATGTCCGGGCTGGACCTGGATGAACTGAAAAACCGCCTCCACGTGCTCATCGAGCCGCTTGACGACCGCTATTTCGAGGATGAAACGTGCGAGATGACGCTCCGGGATCATTTTCATGTACAGAGCATGGAGGGACTCGGGATCGACACAATGTCCTGCGGCATCTGCGCAGCCGGAGCCCTGATCACCTACCTCTTCGAGACGCAGAAGACCGATCTGGCGCATATCTCGACAATCCGGCCATACAGAACCGAAGCCTATATGGTGCTCGGAAGCGCCACGATGCGGAACCTGGAGCTGACGGAGACGCTCAGGGAAAAAGAGAAACGCGGTTCCCTCCTCTGGGTCCTGGACCACACGAAAACCGCGATGGGGGCCCGTATGCTCCGGAACTGGATCGAGCAGCCCCTGATCAATAAGGCGGAAATCTGCGGCAGACTGGACGCCGTGGAAGCGATTGGCCGCGACGTGATTTCATCCGAGGAGCTGAGGGAATACCTCTCCTCCGTATATGACCTGGAGAGGCTGAGCGGCCGCATCAGCCTGAAGAGCGCCAATCCTAGGGATCTGATCGCGCTCAGGTCGTCGCTTTCCATGCTGCCTCATATCCACGCGCTTCTTGAGGCATTTCCGTGCGGTCTTTTCAAAGCATACAGCGACACATTTGACGATCTGGGCGACCTTTATGAACTCCTTGAAGCGGCGATTGACGACGATCCGCCTCTTGCGATGAAGGAAGGCGGCATCATCAAGGACGGATACTCCGAAGAGGTGGACACATACCGCCGGGCCAAGACGGACGGGCGCGAATGGCTGGCCCGTCTCGAGGCAAAAGAGCGGGAACTGACCGGCATCCACACGCTGAAAGTGAAATACAACCGGGTATTCGGCTATTGCATCGAAGTCACGAATTCCTTTAAGGACAAGGTGCCGGACCGGTATACGAGGAAGCAGACTCTGGTCGGGGGCGAGCGATACACCACGCCGGAGTTAAAAGAGATTGAGGACCGGATCCTCGGAGCCCAGGACCGGCTCTATGCGCTGGAGTACGACCTGTATTGCAGTGTCAGGGAGAAAATCGGCGAGAACCTGACGCGCATCCAGATGACGGCGAGAACCGTAGCGGCGATCGACGTCCTGCAGTCCCTGAGCTATACGGCCAGGCGGAACGGGTATGTGCGCCCGGTCATCAAGGAAGACGGCTCGATCTCGATCAAGGGCGGCCGTCATCCCGTCGTAGAGAAAATGGTGCGGTCGGACAGCTTTGTCCCGAACGACACCGTGCTGGACAATAAGAGAAAGCGCATCTCCGTGATCACGGGCCCGAATATGGCCGGAAAATCCACCTATATGCGGCAGAGCGCGCTGATCGTCCTCATGGCGCAGATCGGATCCTTCGTCCCGGCGGAATCCGCCGAGATCGGGATCGTGGACCGCATTTTCACCAGAGTGGGCGCGTCGGACGATCTCGCAAGCGGCCAGAGCACGTTTATGGTGGAAATGACCGAAGTCGCCAATATATTGCGAAATGCGACGTCCGATTCCCTCCTCATCCTGGATGAGATCGGCCGCGGCACCTCGACGTTCGACGGGCTTGCGCTCGCATGGGCGATCATCGAATATGTGGCCGACCGGAAACTGATCGGCGCGAAGACGCTTTTTGCCACGCATTACCATGAGCTGACGGAGCTCGAGGGAAAGATCGACGGCGTTCACAATTACTGCATCGCGGTCAAAGAAAAAGGCGACGGGATCGTGTTCCTCAGGAAGATCGTGAAGGGCGGCGCGGATAAGAGCTACGGCATCCAGGTCGCGCGGCTTGCGGGCGTGCCTGAGGCGGTGCTCGTAAGGGCGGACGACCTCGTCAAGCAGCTTCTTACAGCCGACATCACAGGGGCGATCGAATCCATCGCCAAGACGCCGAAGAAGAAAGCAAAGTCCGTCCGGTACGACGACGTCGACCTGGAGCAGATCTCTTTCTTCGATACGGTATCCGACGATGACGTCCTGAAGGAACTCAAGGAACTGCAGGTGGATTCCCTGACCCCGATCGACGCTCTGAACGAACTGTACAGGCTGCAGAATAAGCTGAAGAACAGATGGAGAAACGAATGAACCGCATACATGTGCTTGACCAGGCTACGATCGATAAAATCGCGGCGGGCGAGGTGGTCGAAAGACCTGCGTCCGTGATCAAAGAACTTGTGGAAAATGCGATCGACGCCGGCGCCGGCCGCATAACCGCAGAGATCAGGGACGGCGGCATTTCCATGATGCGCGTGACGGACAACGGGCACGGGATCGCATCCGAGGATATCCCGCTCGCCTTCACCCGCCATGCCACGAGCAAGATCGAAGACGACCGGGATCTCCTCACGCTGCACTCACTCGGGTTCAGGGGCGAGGCGCTCTCCAGCATCAGCGCGGTCTCGCGCGTGGAACTGATCACGAAGCGTCCGGAGGACCTCACGGCCTCTAGATGCCTCGTCGAAGGAGGAAGGGAGCGGCTGCTCGAGGAGGTCGGGGCCCCGGACGGTACGACCATTATCGTGCGGGACCTGTTTTTCAATACGCCGGCCAGGGCGAAATTCCTGAAGACGCCGATGACGGAGGCTTCCCATGTGGGGGCCGTCATCGAGCAGATGATCCTGTCCAACCCGGACATCGCGTTTACGTTCATCGTAAATGGCCAGACGAAGCTCATCTCGGACGGGAGCGGCCGCCTTACGGACGCCATCTTCGGCATCTACGGGCGGTCTTTGTCGGCGCAGCTCGTGCCTCTTGCATATGAGGACGGGGCCGTCTGCATCCGGGGTATGATCGGAAAGCCGCAGATCACGCGCGGCAACCGGAACTACGAGCAATATTATGTAAACGGGCGCTGTGTCAGGAGCCGCCTGATTGCGAGAGCCATCGAGGACGGATACGGGACGAAGCTGATGCAGCATCAGTATCCGTTTGTCTGCCTGTCGCTCGCGGTCTCGGAACAAGCCGTCGACGTCAACGTGCATCCCTCCAAGCTGGAGGTCCGCTTTTCGGATGAAAAGGCGGTCTATAATGCGGTCCGGGCGGCTGTGGAGCAGACGCTCTCCGGTCTTGAGATGATTGCGGACGGGGCAGCGGCAGAAACAGCGCGCCCGGCACAGGGCC